>CAQRYF010000033.1 GCA_948875265.1 uncultured Clostridia bacterium | reverse complement strand
TTTCCACCATAGTGGACAAGATTTCCTATATTCTCAATTCAGAAGCTTCAAAAAATTATATACCCGCCCTGTCATTT
Source organism: uncultured Clostridia bacterium (assembly GCA_948875265.1). GTDB lineage: Bacteria > Bacillota > Clostridia > TANB77 > CAG-508 > CAG-269. The sequence goes on along the minus strand of CAQRYF010000033.1, from coordinate 18,838 downwards.
TACATGTCGAAAATTGTAAAATAATGTTGAGCGGAAGAATGAATACGTATTCACAAATGAGAAAAAAGGAGAAGAGGATTGTATGAAAAATGTAGTAAAAAATGTAACATTAAATAATTTTATAAAAGAAAGGATTAAGGACAATGAAGTATTGTTTAACAAACAAGAATATGATATTATAAATAATAATAGTGATCTTATAAAAAAGATATACATATTAGGGGTAAAAGACGGAAAGGAAATATAGAAAAATAATCGAAAAAATTAACCATTTTTTAACCACTTAGTTTTGAATGACTTAAAATAACTATAAATAACTTTTTGGAGAAAATTAGTTGTAACAAGGGTTTGAGAAGATGCACAAAGATATAAAAACAGCTTAAATCGTCTCACATCTTCGCTACCATAAAAAGCTCATTAAGAGCTTTTTATTTTTGCTTAAGTACGAATTAATATTTAGTATAAGATTTAATTTTGAATATTTTTAATTGTAGAAAAATTTGAAAAAGTTATGTAAATGTGGTATAATAATAAATATAAATTATAGAAACTTAAGGAGGAAATATGTATGTATACGAATAAAACAATTCGGAGAAGATTAGGCGTTCTTGAATGCATGAAAGAGAATATGACAACAGAGCAAATGGCTGAAGAGTTTAAGGTAAGTAGAAGAACGATACAAAAGGACATTCAATACATACGAATGATACAGGAAGAGAAAAGAGAAAAATAGACTGCGAATGCAGTCTATTTTTTTTGAAAGCCTCATACACTTTTTAAAATGAGGATAGATATTATTAGAATTCTAATATAATTTTAAAGTATCTTCTATTACATAAGACACAGGTAATACATTATCATTATCTGTTTCAATAGAAAAAGTTGTATTTGCATTATTTTCTTCCTTATATACCGAAACAGTTATAGTACCTATTTTCGTCATTTTGCCCCTCCTTTTCTTTTGTGTATTTACAAATTATAACATAAAAGGAAATTGAAATTTGTCGAAATGTGCAGGTAGAATAAAAAGTTTTATTAAATAAAAGATATACAAAACATAAATAAAATAATTTTCATAAATTAAAAATGCGGTTTCGTAAAATAGGACTACCACATAACAATAGTAGATGATAAAATTCAATTAGCTTAAGAAGCGGGGTGAGAAAATGATAGATAAAATCTGTACGTTTTTGACCAATAAAATTAGAAAAGAAATGCCAGAAATAGATGATGAAAGAGCAGAAGTAATAAATTATGGACTACAGAATATTGTAGGGGAAATACCTAAGATTTTTATAATGTTAGCAATAGCATGCATTTTAGGAATATTTAAATCAGCACTATTTACTTTTATAGTTCTACTTCCATATAAAGGAGCATCTGGCGGAGTACATTTAAAAACACATATCGGATGTATTATACTTACAACAACATTTTATTGTTTAATTCCATTTGTTGCTGAATATATAGTATTATCAAGAATAGTTAAATATATATTGATAGGAATTGTATGGATATTTGGAATGATAATGATAAAATTGTATGCACCAGCAGATACAGAAAATGTACCAATATTAAATAAAAAAGATAGAAGAAAAAAACAAATTATATCATATGTTACTTTTACTATAGGATTGATTGCAGCTGGGATAATACAAAATAGTACAATATCAAATATTTTAATATTAGGAAATTTATTACAAACTTTATCAATTACAAAATTAGTATATAGATTAACAAATAATAAATATGGTTATGAAGTATATCAAGATACTTCTATGCAATCAGTTTAATACAAAGTAGATACCGGTAATATTTTGTATTATATAAATTTACCAAGGAGGGATTTACAAATGTTAAAATTCTTAGCAAAAACAGCAGAAAAATATGCAAAAGTGACAAATACAGCATGTATGGTTATATGGTTGTTTCATCAACCAAAAATGCCAGCTTCTATGATAAAAAAAGACTAATAAAAAATTAAACATTGGTAAAGATAGGACAAAAAATTATTTTTACCAATAGATAACTTAAAAGTTATACATACAATCCAACCAAAAAGTCAGCTTGAAAAAAGCTGACTTTTTGGTTTATCTTAATAATATATTTCTAATTGTTGACTAAAATATTTATCATTCTTTGAGGTAAATAAATTTATATTATTGCTTTTCTTAATTAATTTACGTACTTCCCATAAACCAAGTCCTGTATGATGTTCCTTGCCAGAAATACCTTTTTCAAATATTTTTTCTGTATCAATATTTTTATCTAAGTATGTATTTTCAACAATAATTAATTGTCTATTACTTTTTGTATTGTTTCTAAAAGTTAAATTAATAATTTTTTCTTCACATTCTGAGCTAGCTTCAATTGCATTATCTAAAAGTATTCCTAATATTCTTGCAAATTCATATATTTTCATATTTAAAGTACTTAAATCTAATAGAAATGTTATATTAACTTTAATGTCTTTTTCTTCTGCTTCATGATATTTTTTAGTTAATAAATTATATATTCCATCATTATTCACTATTTCAGGGTTTAAAATATATAGATTATTTACCCTTTGACAGTCATCCTCTAGTTGTACATAGTATTTCTTTAAACCTTCCATATCATTAGTTCTTACATAACCACCAATTGTTGTAACAATATTATCAAAATCATGTTTAAATCCTCTAACATTATCATGTAAAATACGTAAAGTATTATTATATTCTTCTGTACTTTGTAATTTTTTAGTTGTTAATGTTAATTTCATTACTCTAGTTAAACTAAATATACTTATACTAAAATATGCTAATAATGAAATAAAGCTTAGAAAAGTCATTACCACAGGTAATTTATCTAAATAGTAGAAAGTAATAAATGATTGAACAATTAATGCTAGTATACCTAAAGCAAAATTTATAAAAATAATATATTTATTTTTATTATCAATATCATCTAGTATAGTTAATTTTATATTTCTGTTTTTCAAAAATATTATTAAGATAATAACAAAGAAGTACATAATACATAAATATCCAAATCTATATATTGGAATAACCATTAGTTGTTCAGAAGAAAGATTAAGCAAAGTTAAATAAGGATTTAATACTAAAAATCCTAATAGACTGAATACTGCTACAGAAGATATAGCAGAAATAATACTTTTTAATAAAGATATTTTAAAGACTACAAAAATTAGTAGTATCATCACAAAATAATTGAAAAATACATTAAATGGATTTTGTAAAATATACTTAGTTGATAATGCAACGATAGACATTAAGACAATATAAGTATATTTTTGATTTTTATTAGAATTTATATTTAATATTGCAACAAACAAGTACATTATTAAAAAATTTTCTATAAAAGTAAGAGGGATAGATAAAAAATTTAATAATCCCTCATTTGGTGTACTAATCGCCATCCATATATTATTCAAAATTTCCATAATTTTTTAAAACCTCCATAAGATCTGATTTGTATTTTGGTCCTATATCACAAGTGTTTCCATCTTTAAAAGTTATAGTACCAGTTACAGGTTCAACATCCTTAATTTGAGCTATATTAGCAATACAAGATTTATGACATCTTATATAATTGTTAGGTAACTTATCTTGAAATTTATTAAAAGAACTGTAAGTATCGTAATCACGAACAGCAGTATGGAAAACTAATTTCATACCATCCCTTTTTATATATTGAACTTCAGCCTCATCAACTAGAGTATTTTTAGAGTCTATTTTAAGATAACGTTTTGGCGAACCATTAACGTCTTCAAATAATCTTATAATTGTATCTTCTAGTCTATCATAAGTAATAGGTTTAGCTAAATAATCAAATGTTTTGAATTTATAAGCAATCATAGCATATTCTAAATGCCCAGTTGTAAATATTATATATGAATTTTTATTTCTTTTTCTAATTTCTTTAGCTATATCTAATCCACTTTTACTGCTAGATTTTAAATTTATATCTAGTAAAAGAACATCAACTTTATTGTTATCCACATAATCTAAAATGTCATTAGTGTTATCAGATTTAAATGTGACTTTAGCTTCAAAATTATTTTTATCAAATATGGTTGATAACATCTTTTCCAATCTATCTAAAATGTTTAAGTTATCATCACAAATAACGAAATTTAACATATATTTATCACCCTTTTAATATAAATGTAATATAAAAAACATGGAAACAAGGTTCGACAAAATAAAAAAAATTACCTTAATTTTCCAGTGGTAATAACAATATAATCTAAAATGTTCCTATTGTCAATAGGTTACTTGCAAAATTATATAAGCGATAAAACATTTAATATCAATATAAACGGGAGGTAAAAATATGAATAGTACAACAAAAAATAGTCAATATAAAAAAATATTTTTAGGAATATTGGTTGTATTAATTTTTTCACTTAGTGTGATTTCAACAAATAATGAAAACAAAACTATAAAAACTACAGCTGAGGTAAATGAAAATAAAAAAGTAGGTTGGGGAATAAAAAGAAATGATAATCATGAACAACCTGATGTTGGAAATGAGCGTAAAAAGGTTTTAGAGAGCAATGAGGGAATATGTTTAGGAAATAAAGAGAGTAAAATAATATATTTAACATTTGACGAAGGTTATGAAGCTGGTTATACTCCAAAATTGTTAGAAATATTAAAAGATAATAATGTAAAGGCTACATTTTTTATTACAGCTCACTATGTAAATACACAACCAGAGTTAGTAAAACAAATGATTGATGAAGGTCATATAGTAGGAAATCATACTGTAAACCATAAAAGTATGCCAGATTTAAATGAAGAGCAAATAAAAAAGGAAGTAATGGATTTGCATCAAGTTATTTATGACAAATTTGGATATGAAATGAAATATATAAGACCTCCTATGGGAGAATTTAGTAAAAAAACATTAGAAGTTACTAATTCATTAGGGTACAAAACTGTAATGTGGTCATTTGCATATGAGGATTGGAATGAAGATAAACAACCAGATGAAGCAAAGTCAAAAGAGAAAGTAATTGCAAATATCCATAATGGAGAAATAATGTTATTACACGGAAATTCAAAAACAAATACGAATATATTAGACTCTGTCATAAAAGAGACAAAAAATATGGGATATGAATATAAATCTTTAGATGAATTTGAAATGTAAAGTTTTAGGGACAGAGTGAAAAATTCAAAATTATAGAAAGGGAACCTTTATGAAAAAAAATAAATTTAATAAAATAGATAAATTGCTAGAATTACCACAAGAAGTTTGTTCTGATATTCCTAAAATTATAATTACAGGATTTGATGAAATAATAATTGAAAATTATAAAGGAATATTAGAATATGAAGAATTTTTTGTGCGTATTAATACACATATTGGAGCAGTAAATATAAATGGATATGGATTAAATTTAGAAAACATGACTAATGATGATATAAAAGTAACTGGTAAAATTGAAAGTATAGATATTGAAAGAACAATAGATTAAGGAGTTTTATATGTTTATTAAAATAATATTTAGTTATATATTGGGATATTTAAGTATATCAGTAGAAGGATATTATATTGAAAGATTTATTAATATATGTAAAAACAATAAAATAGCAATATGGAACCTTAAAAGAGACAAAGATATTAAATTATATTTAAGAATCGGAATAAGAGATTTTAAAAACGTATGCAAAGTTGCTAAAAAAACAAAATGTAAAATTAAAATAGTAAATAAAAGGGGAGTTCCTTTTTTAGTACATAAATATAAGAAAAGAAAAGTTTTTTTAGTTTTATTGATTTTATTAGTATTTCTTACATTGTTATCCTCTAACTTTGTATGGAATGTGGATATCCAAGAAGAAAAAGGACAACAAATTGAAAATATAATGGAAGATATAGAAGAAGCAGGATTAAGAATAGGTGAGTTAAAATCAAAAGTTAATACAAAAGAAATAATAAATAAAATAAGATTAAAAAGAAAGGATATTGCATGGATTGGAATTGAATTAAAGGGAACAAATGCAATTGTAAAATTAGTTAAGGCAGATGAAAAACCCAATATAATTGATGAAAATGATTATTGTAGTATTATTTCAGATAAAGCAGGAGTGATTACAAAAATTAATGCTCAATCTGGTACTGCAAATGTAAAAGTAGGAGATACAATTAATAAAGGAGATGTAGTAATAAATGGTTGGATGGAAGGAAAATATACAGGAATTAGATATGTTCATGCAAAAGGAGAAATAGAAGCAAAAGTATGGTATACAAAATCAAAGAGAGTTTTATATAATACTACGGAAAGAAAGGAAACAGGAGAAGTTGAAAATAAATATTCAATAAAATTTAATAATTTTGAAATAAATTTGAATAAAAGGGTTTCAAAATTTGAAATTTATGATACAATAAACACAGAAAATAAATTTAAGCTATTTTCAGATTTTTATTTACCAATTTCAATTGTAAAATCAATTAATAAAGAAGTAAAAGAAGTACAAAAAACATATGACATAGAGCAAGCCAAAAATATAGGGATTGAAGAGTTGCAAAGAGAATTAGACAATGAAATTGAAAATAAAGAAAATATTGTAAATAAAAATATCAATACTTATGAAACTGAAGATGGAATTGATATATATGTTACATATGAAGTTCTGGAAAACATAGGGACTAATGAAAAAATTGTATTTTGAAGGGATGATAATAATGGTAGAAAAAAGCCTTAAAATAACTGGAGCAGATAAAACATTTTTTAATAAAATAACAAATACGATAACAAAGATATTAACACCTACTAAAATAGGAATTAATGGAATGTTAATTTCGATAAAAAGAAATGCAGTTATAAAAGCATTTGAAAGTTATATAAATGATAATGAAAATTATGATAAAGAAGAACTAGAGAAGAAATATGAGTTTGCCTATGAAGCATATTTAGAGTCATTAGATAAATATGTTATGGATTCGATTTATAAGAAAGTAAAGAATGGAACTGCTTCTGAATTTGAAAAAAATGCATTATCAAAATATTATGAAGTAACAAGCCTTAAAGAGAACGAGTATATAGAATATAAATATAGAAAACAAAAATATTTATTAGAACTAGATGTCGAAGGAGTAAGAATTTCAAACAAAGAAAAATTAATAGAGAGATATAATAAATTTTATATTTCAAAAATGGATACATTGTATAAAGCTATATTAAAAAATTACTCAATAAAAGTAGCTGATACTATGAATAGCTATGATTCAACTAAAGAATGGATATATACAAAAATTTTCTATACATTAGAAGATTATATACAAAATATATTATCTTTAAAAATAAATACTAATTATGATGGAATCGAAGAAGATAAAATATTGGATTATGAAAAATATGAATCTTATACAGTAGGAAAATTAGATACAAGAGATAATATAGAAAAAAATATGGTTTTACTTGGTATAAGCAGAAAATTATTTACACATAGTTTACCATTAATAGTTGCAGAACAATGTTATGAAAAATTACTAAAAGATGCAAGAGTATTAGTTCAAGATACTAAAATTGCAACTAAAAGAGAGAGAGCATATTCAATGTTAATAAGTTTAATTGAAGATTATAATGTAAAATTATTATCAACTAAGGTATATTGGGAGTCTCCAAAAGAAAGAGATCAATATAAAAAATTCTGGAATCAGTATAAGGAAATATCAAAATTAAAAGAAACAGATTTTATTGAATATGTAAAACAAAAAGAAATATTATTTATTAAAGATGATATGAAAAAACTATATAATACTAAAACAGATTATACAAAAATTTTAAAATATTACAGAAGAAAACTAGTAGATTATGGCGCGATGAAAGAAATGAAAAATTCTTTTAAATCTGAAGGAAAATATATAAAAGTGAGTAAAAATAAGGAAGTAGCATAAATGTATGAAATAATATATAAAGATATTAAAGAAGACGAAAAATATGAAAAAGTAATAAAAAGGGTGCTTACACACTGTTTTAAAGAAGAAAATATAGAGGATTCTAAATTATGTATTACAATAACACTTACAACTTCAGAAAATATAAAAGACATAAATAGCAAATATAGGAATATAAATAAAACAACAGATGTACTTTCTTTTCCAATGTTTGAAAAGGACGAGTTAGATGAAAAAATAAAGAGTAAACAATTTGAATTTGAAGATGTATTAGGAGATATTATAATATCAATAAAAAAAGTTGAAGAACAAGCAAAAGAATATGGGCATAGTTTTGAAAGAGAACTTAGTTATATGATAGTACACGGATTTTATCATTTAATGGGATATGATCATATAGAAGAAGAAGACAAAAAAGTTATGAGGCCAAAAGAAGAAAAGATATTAAATGATTTAAAAATACTAAGATAACAAAGGAGGAATTATATGAGAAAGGGAAAAAGAAGTGCTAAAAGAAGTAGTACTAAGACATTAATTGTTATACTAATAATCTTGATTATTGCAGCAGGAGGAATATTAGGATATAAAATTATAAATGACAAGAAAAATACTGAAACTATTAATGAAGATAATCCAATAACAGCTGTATTAGAAGAAAAAAAGGTTGAGATTTTTAAAGGAAATGATAGACCAATTGCTATTATGATTGATAATCATAGCGATGCTTGGCCACAGGCTGGATTACAAAAGGCCTATATGGTATATGAAATTATAGCAGAAGGTGGAGAAACAAGACTTATGGCATTATTCAAGGGAGTAGATGTTGATAAAATAGGTCCAGTAAGAAGTGCAAGACATTATTTTATTGATTATGCAATGGAAAACGATGCTATTTATGTACATTTTGGTCAAAGTCCACAAGCTGAAAGTGATATAAAGAAATTCAGTATTAAAGATATAAATGGAATTGCAGAAGATGGAACAACTTTCTGGAGAGTGAAAGATAAAGCAGCACCACATAATGCTGTTACAAGTACTAAAAAACTAATAGAATCTGCTAAAAATAAGAAATATAAAACAACATCATCAGAAAAGAGTGTATTAAATTATGTAACTGATGAAGTGAAGTTAGAAAATGCGCAAGATGCAATAAATATAACTATACCACATTCTAAACTTCAAACTGTAAAATATGTTTATGATGAAGAAAATAAAGTATATGCAAGATATGCCAGAAATAAAGAACAAAAGGATTGGACTACTAAAGAAGCTATTACAACTAAAAATATAATAATTACTTTCTGTGATAACTATACATTATCAGATAGTGAAAACAAAGGAAGACAAGGATTAAAAAATATTGGAACATTTGATGGGTATTATATAACTAATGGAAAAGCCATAAAAATTAAATGTATAAAAAATGCAAGAGATGAAAAAACAAAATATCAAGATTTAGAAGGAAAAGAAATTCAAATAAATGATGGAAATACTTTTGTAAATATTTGTCCTACAGATGCAAATGTTATTATAGAAGCGACAACTGATACTACAAGAAATACATAGAAAGTCTAACTATTAATTGTCAATAGAAATATTAAAAAAATTTAATATTTTTAAATAAATAAAAATTTCCATGACAAATAACAGTTTTAAGATAAATTTTTTAAAACTGTTAGATAATTGGAAATATGTACATTGAAAATTGTTAACTTAAATTAAATGGTATGTTTTCAGTCAAAAGTTTAAATATAACTCTAACTAACTTGTTACAAACATGTCCAACAGAATTGTTATGTGATTTACCTTTAGAACGTTTTGTAGTATAATATTCATAGAACACATCATTGTTCCAAATGATTAATGATGATGCTCTTTGAATAGCATATCGCAGGTGTTTAGAACCTCTTTTAGAGATTCGGGTTGTTTTAGCGTTGAACTTTCCAGATTGTCGAACGCTAGGATCTACTCCTGCATATGTTAATAATTTTGTAGGATTACTAAATCTATGTATATCTCCAATTTCGCTGATAATAATAGCACCTAAAGTGTAACTAATTCCTGGAATTGTGAGAATATTAGAATTTAAATTATCCATAATTTCTTTAATATCTTTATCAATACTACTAATTTGTTCTTTAAGTAATGCCAATTGATTTATTAAGCATTTTACTTGGATAGAAATTGCCGGATTTTCGATACCAATACTGTTTTTGGCAATACTTTTTAACTTAACTGCTTCATCATATGAGTAATGACCTTTTGAACTAACGGTTAAAAGCTTTGTCAGTGTATCAATTCTTGTATTTGAAATTTCTTTAGGAGAAGAGTATTTTTCAAGTAGAGCATAAGAAGTTTTCAAATGTAGATTACCCTTAAAGAAATTATCCAATTCAGGGAAAAGCAAGTCTAAACAAGTAGTTAGTTGTGTTTTTAATCTAGTTTGAGATTGAATAATATCAAATCTAAATCTACAAAGAGTTCTAAGTTTAATAATACTAATATCTTTTTCTTGCATTAAGGAAAAATTACCTAATTGAAGGCATTTAGCAATTAGAAAAGTATCAATTTTATCATTTTTAGTTTTTCTAATATTAGAACTCCTTAAAGAATTAGTTTGAATAGGATTAATAATCCCAATTTTAAATCCTTTATGGAAAAGAAAACAAATGAGATTATCTCCATAGTGTCCAGTAGATTCAAGACCAACTAGACAGTTATCTAAATCAAAATTTTTAAACTTAGATATAAATAAATCAAATCCTTTTTTAGAATTTTGAAAAGAAAAGGGATTAACTAAAACTTCACCATCTGAGTTAACAGCAGAAGCGAAGTGAGAGTTTTTGGCAATATCAATGCCAATAAAGATCATAAAAGACCAACTCCTTTGCGAAATGTTTTTAACACTTGTGACAATCCACTAGTTTTATTAATTGTAATCTTGCTCGAAATAAAGATTCAAAGACCTATCTAACTCATAACCAATTAATAATAAAACTGTGGCAATAAACTTTCTAAAATAGTCAAGCTATAAGAAGGAATAAAAGTCCACAGTGTTAACATAAATTATACCATATTTTGGTATAAAAATATATCAATGGGTTTATAGGTAAATCCCATTTAAAAAACCTAAATATATTATACAAGAAGGAAAAATAATGAATATTTATGATACAGCAAATAGATTGGCTAATGAAATAAAACAATCAGAAGAATATAATAATTATAAAATGGCAAAACAAACTTTAAATTTAAATTCTGAATTGAAGAAAAAAATAGAAGATTTTGAGATGTATAGATATGAAGTTCAAATAGCTGCTATGCAAACAGGAAAGACAGATGAAGAAAAATATAAGAAAATGCAAGAAATGTATGTAGAATTAATTGAAATAGATGAAGCAAAGAAATATTTTGATGCTGAAATGAAGTTTAATATCGTGATAGCTGATGTTAATAAAATAATAGGTGAAGCTGTAAAAGATGTTATGCAATAATTTTTTATTAGAGTAATTGTAAGTTTTTTTGGATTGTATGTTAAGTAATTTTAAATAAAATAATTTAACAAGGAGTAAGAAATGGAATTTATAATTATAGCAGTAATATCACTAATATTAGTTATATTGTTAAAATACATATTTGATTATAATATGAAGAAAATAAAAAATATTGGTGAAGATAAAGAGTTAGATGAATTAACAAAAAAATATCCAAGTAATTTAGAAATGTGTAGAGATTACTTGAAAAAGTTAAAAAATGAAAAGGTTAAAATAGAAGAAAATGAGGACAGTGAAACAAGCTTATATATTGCAATAACTGATAAAATATCAATTGCAAATGTAAGGGGAAGTTATACAAGAATACAGACAATAGCTCATGAATGTCTACATTCAATTCAAGATAGAAAAATATTAATGTTTAATTTTATCTTTTCTAATATATACTTATTATATTTTTTCGTGATTTGTATATTAGAATTATTAAAGAAACTACCTAATAAAATGATGTTTCTAAATATATTAGTAATATTAAGCCTAGTATATTATGTTGTAAGAGTATATTTAGAAAACGATGCAATGATTAAAGCAAGATATTTAGCAAAGGAATATATGGAGGAGAAGAAGATATCAACACCTCAAGAAATTGCCAAAATAGTTTCAGGATTTGATAAGATTAATGATGTTGGAATTAAATGTATAAATTATAATTTATTTCTAGGAATAATGATGCGAATACTAGTATTTTCTATTATTTGTATTATAATATAAAAGTAAAAAAGGCTAATATATAATGAAGTGCACCCCAAATGTTAGACAAAAATCTAACATTTGGAGGTGTATTTTTAATGAGCAAATATTCTAATGAATTTAAACTAAAAGTTGTTAAATATTGTATTGAAGAACATCATGGGTATAAAGAAACAGCCAAACATTTTAATATGGCTCAAAGCCATACTGTATTAAAATGGGCAAGAAAGTATCAAGAACATGGAGTTTTAGGTTTAATAAAAAATGAAAAATCTTCATATAGTGGCGAATTTAAATTAAAAGTGATAGAATATATGCATAGTAACCATTTATCATTAACAGAGACTGCTATAAAATTTAATTTAGGAAATCATTCTATTGTTGGTAAATGGGAACGTATATATTATGAGGAAGGACCTCAAGCTCTCTGTGAAGAGCGAAGAGGACGAAGTAAAAATATGAGTTCTAAACCAAGAAAAAATAAATTACCTAAAGACACTGAAAAAGATTTAATTGCAGAAGTACAACAATTATTAATTGATTATATAGATTATTACAATAATAAAAGGATTAAGGGTAAATTAAAAGGAATGAGCCCTGTAAATTACAGAACTCATTTCCTTCAAGTTGCCTAATATAAACTTAATCAAAAAGTGTCTAACTTTTTGGGTTCAGTTCATATCATAGTAGCTTTTTTGGTCAAATTTTTTCGATTTTTGCATCTTCAATCAAACAATATATATCCTTATATTTGTCTGTGTATGTTGCATATATAATTTTATTTTCTTTATCAATAAATCTAATATTTATAACATTAAATTTATCCATAGTCATATGCATTTTAATATTAGATAATTCCATTGTATCTACAAATAAAGTAGTTAAATAGCTTGCATTCAAATATTCTTCTTTACTCCAGGTTACTTCATACCATTCTTTTGATATTAGTTTCTTTAATAATAAAAAAGTCACTATCATTATTATTATTTTTATTGAAATACAAGCAAGAACAATTCTTAAAATCCAAGACATTATTGGGCTTTTAATTATTCCTTCAAATACAATAAATAGAAATAAAGAAAATAATAAACATATCACTGCTACCAAACAATAATGCTTCCGTAAAAATTTTTCAACCATATTTTTTCCTCCTTAAATTATTAATGGATTTAATTTATATACAAACTCCTTTTGGAAATTATTGTGTTATACTTATTATTATAACATAATTTATTATTTTTTCAATATTTAGCTGATTATTATATAGTAGGTATTAAAATTTTTTGTCCTATTTCCAAGTTTTTATTTCCTATATTGTTTATGTTTCTAATTTCTTGTACAATTTCTCTAATATCCTTTTCTGCATAATACTTATTATTATTTGCCTCATATTTTGCAATTGACCATAATGTATCTCCAGTTGAAACATATTGTTCTTTATATCTAATTTCCCCTTTTGAATATGTATTAGTTAATCCTATAAAAAGAGAAATTATTATAATACCTGTTATTATAATTATCATTCTTATAAATTTTTTAAAATCTACTATTTTTAACTTCATATAATTACCTCCTATAAATCAGTGAATGTTTGTTCGTACTTATAGGATAATTATAAACGAACATTTATTCTTTGTCAATACTTTTTCTGTATTTTTAGAAAAAATGTTCGTTTTTCACTATACATATTTATTTTAAAAAACTTTATAATAATATGATTTTATATCAGTAAACAAACTATCTAAGTAAATTACATTTTTATTCTTATCTTCGATTTTAATATTAGGAAATGTTCTTATCATTTTTTCATCATTCCAAAATTCATCTACAAATTTTGATATAATCTCATTTTGATATAATCTGTTATACTTTTCTAATATCTCTTCTCTATTTTCAACCTCTATATTTTTTTCTATTATTGTTCTATTTACAAATATATTTTGGGCAAAACAAGTTGCAATACAATCAATAAATAAAAATACTATGACAATTAAAATCATTGTTTTTAATACTTTTGTAGAAATTCTTTTCTTTACTTTTTTTATTAATTTATCTATTTGAGGATTAATAATTTTTATCAAAAATATGGTTAAAATCCCCCAAAATATCGAATATAACAAACATATTCTACCATTTACATTTAATATATTATTTGAATAATCCCACCATTGTGTAGATAAAATTATCTCTACTAAAAAACTTATCAAGTATTCAACAACTGAGCCAATAAAACATCCTCCTAAAAATAATGTTATATTATTTTTATTAAAATACTTTGCAAATAGTATTATGCATACTGCTCCTACTCCATATATTCCGCAAAAACGGACCATATAAAAAACTCTGTCTACATTCCCAGACTCCTTTGGTTGCTATTCCAAATAATGTTTCTATTATATATCCTAGAAAACTATATATTATAAAATACACAAATAGTTTCCATATACTTATTCCCAATATTGATAGTTTCTTTTTCTCCATTGTTTTGTTCATTTATTTCCTCCGTTATTATTTTATATTATCATAAAAGTATTTTACCACAATATTTATTTATAGTCTATTTTTGATTAATAAAAATTTATAATAATATTGGACTAATTTGTTCTCCCTCTAAAGCATATTCTATTGTCTTTATAATATATTCAGCATCAAATACAATTGAACGTGGCTTTGTTATTGGATTATCTTGTCTAAATGGAACAAAATAATAATTTCTTCTATTTAATAGTTTTCCTATATTTTCTGCATTACCACTTAACCCATTATTTGTAGATGGTGCAATTACAACTGGAAAGCCGATTACGTAAGTGTGATTTTACAGCCATAGTAGCTGGTGTATCTATTATGTCACAAGCCAATTTTGCCATTGTATTTCCGTGAACATGGTGCAACAATCATTACATCTGTCATTTTCTTAGGCCCTATTGGCTCAGCATCTTTTATAGTATGGATTATTTTATTTCCAGTTATTTCTTCTATTTTATCAATAAAGTCTTTTGCTTTTCCAAATTTTGTGTCCATATTATAGCTATTAAAAGACATTATTGGAATTACTTCCGCTTCTCTTTGTATTAATTCTTTCATCTTAGGTATAGTCTTACTAAATGTACAAAATGACCCAGTTAGTACAAATCCTACTTTTTTACCTTTTAACTCCAAAATTCATCAAATCCCCCTTTCATATTACATTTATATATAATATGAAATTTTGGAGTTTTTTGTCGTATATTATTTAATAATTTTACTTTTAATATTTAAAAAATAATACAAACTTCTATCACATTTGTTCTTCTAAGATATTTATTAGCTAACCATATTAATATTCTTGCAACTTATATCGTATTAAGTTTTCATTATTATATTCAAATTTTACTGTAAAAAATCTATTTGTTTCTTTTAATCTTTTAACAAATATCTTATCTCCTTCCCATGTATTTAAAGTAGCAACTTTATCTATGTCAATCCATTGTAAATCTCCTTCATTGCATTCTATTAAATCTCCTTCAAAATCATTTGAGGTAAATACATACATATATTCTGTTTCCCATTTATTTGATACATATGTTACTACACATCTTAATTTATATGTTTTAAGTGTAAGACCAGTTTCTTCTTTTACTTCTCTTACAATACATTCTTCTGGACTTTCTCCTTCTTCAAATTTACCACCTATACCTAGCCATTTACCTTTATTAATATCATTCCTCTTTTTTGTTCTATGTAACATTAAATATTTATCATTTTGTTCTATATAACACAATGTTGAAATTATCATATTATTCACCTCTTTTATCTTTATACCAATTAGCAAATACCTTTAATGCTTCTATTGAACCGTCGACTTTTCTTCTTTCTTCTCTTTCTACAATATCCATTTCAGCAAGTGTCTTTTCGAAATATTGAGGTTTAAATATATACCATAAATCTGACCATTTTTCTTCACTGTTTTCCCCTTGTTTTTTATTTGCCAATTCACCTGGATGTTTACCATAAAAATAATATATTTTCTTCCCATCATTATAAGCTAAACATTCTTCAAATCTGCAAGCTCTATTTTCTTTTCCTTCCATCAATTTTAAAATACCATCAATACCTATTGTATCTAATGAAAAATTAACAAATGCTCTTGGAAATCCATTTAATTCATCGATAAAAAATCCTGTATCTAATGCAATACATGGTTTCTTTACAATTTCATATGCTTGTTTTACTTTTGCTGTTACTATATCCTTTATATTATCACTTCTTGGTTCATCTAATTCAAAATCATATGTACTAAATCTTATATTATTAAAATATTGTTCTGCTGATTTAGCTTTTTCTTTATTGTGTGTTACAAAAATTATTTCTTCCATTTTTCCCCTCAATTATAAAATTGTTTTTAATTCTTTTAATTCTTTAATTTCATATTTCGGAATATATCCTGATAGATTTTTTTCTTTATTATAATTATACCAACAAGTATCAATATTATTTTCTATTCCACCTTTAATATCTTTTTCTAATTCATCGCCTATAAACAGTATACTTGTTTTTTCAACATTTCCTGACTTTTTTAATAAACCTTTATAAAACTCCTTATGCGGTTTCATAAAACCTACCTCTTCTGCTGAAAATACGGTTGAAAAATATTGTTCTATTTTCATTTTTTCTAATTTTGTTTTTAATGGCACTATAGGTCCATTTGTAGCTATAATAAGTATATATTTTTTATCATATAAATACTTTACAATATCAAGTGCTCCTTCTCTTGATACAACCTTTTCTTTCATCCCATTCATATAAATATTATTTATATTCACTGCTTCTTCATAACTAATATTATTATTAAAATATTCTAAAAATCTATGAGCTCTTATCCATTCTGCTTTTTTATATCTATCATCTTCATATGGTGTAAGTAACCTTCCAGCAGCTCTATCTTTCCATGTTTTCTTATCTATTTTATAAAATCTATCAAATTTTACTTCTGTATAATCCTCATTTACATATTTTAATACAATTTTAAAAGCTTCTCTAACATTTTCACAGTCATTTGTTAATGTATCATCTAAATCAAATATAATTGTTTTATACATAATATCTTTCTCCTTATTATCCTTAACAAAATCAGTTATCCTTATTTTTTATTCTTTATAATTCTATAAATTTCTCCCCAGTTGCTTACTTCTATTAAATTTTCGTTTTGTTCAAGTTTTTTCATCTCTTTATCTCTAAAATAAATCGTCTTTATTCCGTTTTGTGATAACTTTCTACAAACATCATAGGAGTCATCTATCATATAATCTATCTTTTCTTTTTGAGCAACTTCTAATTTATCGTCTTGTTTTCAGTAATATTTAGAAAATACTAAACCTTCTTGAGAAAACTTCTCTTCTGCTACATCTTTCATTTCTGGTACCATTCCACCTCTTGCAGATATTATTATTAATTCATGACCATCCTGTTTTATCATATTAATTACATCTTTGGCACCAGGTATTAAATCTGTTTGTTTTGATAATTTTACAGAATATTTAGTAAAGAAATTCATCCTATCTTCTTGTGTCCAATCATATCTATTTCTTAAATAATGTTCATTTCTACTAATAATTCCATCTTTTTTTAATTCTATAAAATCATATAAGTCACCATAGGTTTTTAAAACTCTTTCATAATCTAATATTACTCCATCTATATCAATTCCTATTTTCATAATTAATTCTCCTTATATTTTTCTAATTTCTTATTTATTTTTTTATAAACATTCTCAACTATCCATTTCTCGGTTGATACTTTCTCTACATCTTCTATATTAATCCATTTAACTCCACTATTTTCATCTTCTTTTACTTTTAATGTTTCATTTTCATCTACTTCTAACAGATATGTTAAATTTAAATGTACATGAGAAGCTACATATTTTCCTCTTTTAACATATCCATTTACACATATAATTTCTAATGAAAATATATCATCTTTAAGTACTTTTACATTCTCTATTCCTGTTTCTTCTTTTATCTCACGAATAGCTGTACCTAATAAATCTGATTCCCCATACGCATGTCCACCAGTCCATGCCCATGATTTATATATATTGTGATATATCATTAATACTTTTGTTCTTTCTTTATTTACTGCCCATGATGATGCTGTAAAATGTCCGAATTCATTATTTCTTGTTAATACATCATCAAATGTATTTATGTATTTTAACATTACAGCTTTATCTTTTTCTTCTTGTTCATTATATGGTTTATAATTTTCTATTTGTTCTTTTAAATTCATATTCTCTTACTCCTTAATATTATTTTTACTTTTTCACTTCCAAATTCTTTTTATATTTTCCTCTTCCTTATCTTTTAAAGCATTATATAAGTCTATACCTAATTTATTGCATACACTATTTAAAACAATAAAAACATCAGCAATTTCACTTTCTATAGTATCATAATTATTAATTTTATTATTATCTATACTCATATCAGTGGCATTCTTTCTTATAGCTTTCGCTAACTCTCCAACTTCTTCTAAAAGTAACAACATAGTTTTTTCTATTTCTTGATTTTCAAAACCTCTAATTTTTATTACATTTCTTATATATCCTTGTACTTCTCTTAAATTGTTTTTTTCATTCAAATTATTCCATAATTCTAGTTGATTATTACTCATTCAAATTTTCTCCTTGTTCTTATATTAATTTATTT
>CAQRYF010000032.1 GCA_948875265.1 uncultured Clostridia bacterium | reverse complement strand
TCCAATTCACGATTTTTTTGAGAGCTAATTTGGGACTACTTTTTCAGCAGCCTCGCAAAACCCAGAATTACCAAAAGATATATTAAATACGAAATTGGGAATATTAGATATTAAAGCACAGATAAATAATAAAACAATAATAGATATAGAAATGCAAGTAGAAAATGAGCATAATATGGCAGAAAGAAGCATTTCTTATATGGGAAAATTAATATCAAATCAGTTACAAAAAGGAGAAGATTATAAAAAGCTAAAGAAAACAATTCTAATCAATTTACTTAACTTTAATTATTATAAAAGAAACAGTTTTCATTCAATAGCACATATGAAATTTGAAAATACAACAAAAGAATCATATGTAGATATGAAATATGAAAAAGAAGACATATTAGCAACACAAATTGTAGAAATGCACTTTATAGAAATACCAAAATTTATAAAGAAAAATCCAGATACAAAAGCAAAAATAAACCAATGGGTATGGCTATTATCAGGAGAGGGGGAAAAGATAAAAATGGCTGAAAAAGAAAATAAAAAAGTAAAAAGAGCAGTAGAAACACTAGATGAAATAAGTATGAGCCCAGAAGAAAGAGAAAGATATGACTCAATATTATTAGCAGAATTTAATTATAAGACCAGTATGTATAATATAAGGGAAGAAGAGAAAAAAGAAATAGCAAAAAAAATGTTATTAATGGGCTTAAGTAAAGAACAAGCACAAGAAGCTACAAATCTCGAAGCTGCAGAAATAAAAGAGGTAATAGCTGAATTTGATGAAAAAGAAAAAGAATTATATGAAGCGAGACAAAGAGGAATATCTGAATATAATAATGCCAAGTATATACCAGAAGAAGGAAAAAAAGAAGTAGAAAAGAGAAAACAAACAGAAATAGCAGAAAAATTATTAGAAATGGGACTAAGTAATAATCAAATAAAAGAAGCAACTGGAATATCTAATGAAGAATTAGAAGAGATTACAAAAAGCCCAAAATAAAAAATAAAATTCAAAAGAATACTTGAAAAGTATTCTTTTTTGGTATAGAATTGAATTGCCTAGGAAAAAATAGGTAATACTATATAAAAAAGATGAATAAAATTCATCATATAAAGAGGAGGAATTTATTATGTCAGTAAAAGTAGCTATTAATGGTTTTGGACGTATAGGGCGTCTTGCATTTAGACAAATGTTTGGAGCGGAAGGATATGAAATAGTTGCAATAAACGATTTAACAGGACCTGCAATGTTAGCTCAATTATTAAAATATGATTCAGCACAAGGAACTTATGAAAAAGCTGATACAGTAGTAGCAGGGGAAGATTCAATAACAGTAGATGGAAAAACAATTAAAATATATGCTGAAAAAGAAGCATCAAATTTACCTTGGAAAGAACTTGATGTAGATGTAGTATTAGAATGTACAGGTTTCTATACTGCAAAAGATAAGGCACAAGCTCATATTGATGCAGGAGCTAAAAAAGTAGTAATTTCAGCACCAGCTGGAAAAGACATACCAACAGTTGTATTTGGTGTAAATGAAAATATAATAACACCAGAAAATACAATTATATCAGCTGCATCTTGTACAACAAATTGTTTAGCACCAATGGTAAAAGCTTTAAATGATTATGCGCCAATTCAATCAGGTATAATGACAACAGTCCATGCATATACAGGAGACCAAATGCTTTTAGATGGTCCACATAGAAAAGGAGACTTTAGAAGAGCAAGAGCAGCAGCAATTAATATAGTACCTAACTCAACAGGAGCAGCAAAAGCAATAGGATTAGTAATTCCAGAATTAAATGGAAAATTAATAGGATCTGCACAAAGAGTTCCAGTTGCAACTGGTTCAACAACAATATTAGTTGCAGTTGTTAAGGGAAATGATATAACAGAAGAATCAATAAATGCAGCAATGAAAGCACAAGCTAATGATTCATTTGGTTATACAGAAGAATTTTTAGTTTCTTCAGATATTATTGGTATGAAATATGGTTCATTATTTGATAGTACTCAAACAATGGTAACAAAATTAGAAGATGGATTGTATCAAGTTCAAGTAGTTGCTTGGTATGACAACGAAAACTCATATACAAGTCAAATGGTAAGAACAATAAAATACTTTGCAGAATTAGGATAATAAGGATTTGGGGCCAGGTTTCAAATCATTACTAAAAATGGAAATAAAAATATAAAAGAATACTTGAAAAGTATTCTTTTTTGATATAAAATGGTATTGTCTAGAAAAATAGGTAAATACTATATAATAAGACACTTCAAATTAAATTTGTTTGGGAGGAATTTTAATGAATAAAAAAACTGTAAAAGATATTGATTTAAAAGGAAAAAAAGTATTGGTGAGATGTGACTTTAATGTACCAATGGATGAAGAAAAAAATATAACTGATAATACTAGAATAGTAGCAGCATTACCAACTATAAAATACTTATTAGAAAATGAATGTAGTGTTATTCTATGTTCTCACTTAGGAAGACCAAAAGGAGAATTTAAACCAGAGTTTTCATTAAAACCAGTAGCAAAAGAATTATCAAAATTATTAGATAAAGAAGTAATTATGGCTCAAGATGTAGTAGGAGAAGATGCTAGTCAAAAAGCAGCTAAACTACAACAAGGTGAAATAATGCTATTAGAAAATGTAAGATTCCATAGAGAAGAAACAGATAATGAACCTGAATTTGCAAAAAAATTAGCTAATATGGCAGAAATATATGTAAATGATGCATTTGGAGCAGCACATAGAGCACATGCATCAACAGCAGGAGTAGCAGCATATTTGCCAGCAGTATCAGGATTTTTAATTGAAAAAGAATTAGAATTTTTAGGAAATGCTTTAAATAATCCTAAAAGACCATTTGTTGCAATCTTAGGAGGAGCTAAAGTTTCTGATAAAATAGGAGTAATTGATAGTTTGCTTGAAAAAGTAGATACATTAATAATTGGTGGAGGAATGGCATATACATTCTTTAAAGCACAAGGATACGAAGTTGGAGATTCAATTTGTGAATTAGATAAATTAGACTTAGCAAAATCATTAATGGAAAAAGCAAAATCAAAAGGTGTAAAATTAATGCTTCCTATTGATACAAAAATTGGTAAAGAGTTTAAACCAGATACAGAAAGTAAAACAGTAGCTTGGACTGAAATTCCAGAAAATTGGGAAGGATTTGATATAGGAGAAGAAACTATAAAAATATTCGAAGAAGAAATAAGAAAAGCCAAAACAGTAGTATGGAATGGTCCAGTTGGATTATTTGAATTTGATCAATTTGAAATAGGAACAAATTCAATTGCAAGAGTTTTATCACAAATAGATGCAACAACAATAATAGGAGGAGGAGATTCTGCAGCAGCAGTCAAAAAAGCAGGATTAGAAGATAAAATGACACATATATCAACAGGAGGAGGAGCATCATTAGAATTTCTAGAAGGAAAAAAATTACCAGGAATTGAATGTCTACAAGACAAATAAGACACTGGGGACAGGGCAAAATGTCTCATTAAATTAAGGAGGAAAAATTATGAGAAAAAAAGTAATTGCAGGAAACTGGAAAATGAATATGCTTCCAAATGAAGCAATAAAATTTATTGAGGATTTAGCACCATTAGTCAAAGATACAGAAAATGAAGTTGTTTTATGTGTGCCATATACAGATTTGTTTTATGCATTATTAACAGCCCAAGGAACAAACATAAAAATAGGAGCACAAAACATGCATTTTGAAGAAAAAGGAGCATACACAGGAGAAATCTCAGCACAGATGTTAAAATCAATAAATGTTGAATATGTAATTATAGGACATTCTGAAAGAAGACAATATTATAATGAAACAGATGAAACTGTAAATAAAAAGGTAAAGAAAGCATTTGAAGTTGGATTAAAACCAATTGTATGTGTTGGAGAAACACTAGAACAAAGAGAAAAAGGAGAAACAGTTGAAGTAATAACCAAACAAACACAATTTGCTTTAGAAGGATTAACTGAGGAACAAGTAAAAAATACAATTATTGCTTATGAACCAATATGGGCAATTGGAACAGGAAAAACAGCAACTAGTGAAGATGCTAACAATAGTATTAAAGAAATAAGAAGCAAAATTTGTCAAATCTATGGACAAAATGTAGCAAATGGAGTTATAATACAATACGGCGGAAGTGTCAAGAGCTCAAATGCTAAAGAACTATTTGAAATGTCTGATATAGATGGAGGCCTTGTTGGAGGGGCTAGCCTTAAAGCAGATGAATTTAGTAAAATAGTAAACTTCGAGGGATGATTTTAGGGACGGAGGAAAAAATCATCTTTCATGAAATAGAATATTTATAAAAACAAAATAAATAAATAGATAAATTTGAAGATGATTTTTTCCTCCGTCCCTAAAATCATCTTCGAAGAGGAAGGTAGAAAATGAAAGATAAATTAACAATGCTAATGATATTAGATGGTTTTGGCGATAACCCTAATAAAGATGGGAATGCTATAAAGTTAGCTAAAACACCTAATATTGATAAACTAATGAAAAAATATCCAAGTGTAGATATTAATACAAGTGGATTATCAGTCGGATTACCAGAAGGACAAATGGGTAATTCGGAAGTAGGACATACAAATATTGGAGCGGGAAGAATTGTTTATCAAGAATTAACAAGAATAACAAAGTCAATAGAAGAGGGAGATTTTTTCACAAACCCAGAATTTATAGCAGCTATTGAAAATTGTAAAAAGAATAATTCTAAATTACACATATTAGGACTAGTATCAGATGGTGGAGTTCATAGTCACATACGCCATTTATATGGATTATTAGAAATGGCAAAAAGAAGAGATTTTGAAGATGTATATGTGCATTGCTTTTTAGATGGAAGAGATACACCTCCAGCATCAGCAGAAAGCTATATTTTAAAATTACAAGATAAAATGACAGAAAAGGGAATAGGAAAAATAGCAAGTATATCAGGAAGATTTTATGCAATGGACAGAGATAAAAGATGGGAAAGAGTTAAAAAATGCTATGATGCATTAGTTAAAGGAGAAGGGAAAAAGGCAGGAAATGCAGTAAAAGCAATAGAGGATTCTTATCAAAAAGAAGTGTTTGATGAATTTGTTGAACCAACAATAATATGTAATGGGGAAGAACCAATTGCAACAATAGGTAAAAACGATTCAGTAATATTCTTTAACTTTAGACCAGATAGAGCAAGAGAAATAACAAGAGCATTAGTTGATCCAGAATTTGATGGATTTGAGACTAAAAAAGATTTGAATTTATATTATGTATGTTTCACAAGTTATGATGAAACAATGCCAAATGTGAATATTGCATTTAAAAAACAAGCTATAAAAAATACATTTGGAGAATATATTAGTAAAAAAGGATATACACAGCTAAGAATAGCAGAAACAGAGAAATATGCTCATGTAACATTTTTCTTTAATGGTGGGGAAGAAAAACAATATGAAGGAGAAGAAAGAATATTAGTTCCATCACCAAAAGTTGAAACATATGACCAAAAACCAGAAATGAGTGCTTATGAGGTAACTGATAAAGTTTTAGAAGTTATAAAAAATGAAAAATGTGATAGTATTATATTAAATTATGCAAATACTGATATGGTAGGACATACAGGAAGCTTAGAAGCAGCAATAAAAGCAGTAGAAGCAGTAGATGAATGTGTTGGTAAAGTTATAGAGGCAGTAGAAGAAAAACATGGAAATATACTAATTACAGCTGACCATGGTAATGCTGAACAAATGGTGGATTATAGTACAGGAGAACCACATACAGCACATACTACAAATCCTGTGCCACTAATATTAGTAACTGATGATAAAAAACTAAAACTTAAATTAGGTGGTAAATTAGCAGATTTAGCACCAACAATGCTTGATTTAATGAAACTTGAAAAACCAGAAGAAATGACTGGAAATAGTTTATTAGATAAGGAATAAAAGGGATATGTTAAAACATACAAGAAAGATAAAAGAAATATATGAAGATATTCAAAGAGAAATTTTTTATATGATACCAGAAAAATGGGAAAAACTATTTTTATATAGTTCTGTAATTGATAAGCCAGAAGGCGGTGAAACAGGGGAACTTTTCTTCTATTATATTCCTAAAGGAATATTTAAAAAGAAACCTGTAAACGTCTATGAAATACCATCTAAATTTAATTTAGATGAAAAGGAATATCTAAAACTAGTAGATGTGTTATATGAAAAAATAAAAGAACTAAGGGAAGTCTTTAGAGCAGCTGAATCACAAGAAGTATGGAGTAATATAACAATAACAATACAGAATTTTAAGTTTAGAGTAGAATACAACTATGAAAATTTACAAAATAGTGATTTTACTAGTTATGAAAGACATATAATTTGGAGATATAAAAATTTAGGTATAGGACTAGAACAAGTAAATAAAGAAGAAAGAGAAATACTAAAAAGGTATTTAATTGGAGCTAAAACATTAGTAAGAAAAGAAGTTTATGATGCAGGTATATATATAAAAGATGTCAAAAATATTGTAGATTATACTACAGAAGATTATGATACAACTCAAAATATCCAATATGCAACAACAAAAGACGAAAAAATAAACAAAAATCAAATTTTATTATCACAAGAAGAAATACAAAAAATGAAATTTAAAGAATAAGGGCAGATGTGATTCTGCCCAATTTATAGAGTTATTAAATTTAGGGTAAAACCTAATAAATATAGATATAGAAGAAAACAAAGAATTGAAAGGAGCAATTAAAAATGATTTATTCAAAAGAATTAGAAGGAATGTGTCAAGTAGCAAAAGGAGTAAACCACGGGCCAGCACCAATTCCAGAAGAAGGAAAATGGGTTAAAGCAAAAGAGATTAAAGATATATCAGGTTTAACACATGGTATTGGTTGGTGTGCTCCACAACAAGGTGCTTGTAAATTAACATTAAATGTAAAAGAAGGAGTTATTCAAGAAGCATTAATAGAAACAATTGGATGCAGTGGAATGACACACTCAGCTGCCATGGCAGGAGAAATATTAACAGGAAAAACAATATTAGAGGCATTAAATACAGACTTAGTATGTGATGCTATAAATACAGCTATGAGAGAATTATTCTTACAAATAGTATATGGAAGAACACAAACTGCGTTTTCAGAAGGAGGGCTTCCAGTAGGAGCAGGACTTGAAGACTTAGGAAAAGGACATACAAGTCAAGTCGGAACAATTTATTCAAGCTCATTAAAAGGACCTAGATATTTAAATTTAGCAGAAGGATACATAGTAGAGTTAGGATTAGACAAGAATGACCAAATTATAGGGTATAAATATGTTCATTTAGGAAAAATGATGGACAATATAAAAGCAGGAATAGACCCAATGGAAGCAATTGAAAAAGCTTCAGGTACATATGGAAGATTTGATGAAGCAGTTAAGAAAATAGATCCAAGAGAAGCTTAAAATTAATATAAATAGTATAATAAGAACATATATAAATAATTAAGGAGGAATAAAAAAATGGCAGTAACATTTGAAAGTTATGAAAGAAGAATAGACCAAATAAAACCAGTAATGGAAAAATACGGAATAAAAGATTTTGAAGATGCATTAAATATATGCAAAGAAAAAGGATTTAATCCTTATGAAATAGTAAAAGAGGTACAACCAATTTGTTTTGAAAATGCAGCATGGGCATATACTTTAGGTGCTGCTATAGCAATAAAAAAAGGATGCAGCAAAGCAGCTGATGCAGCTAAAGCAATAGGTGAAGGATTACAAGCATTTTGTATCCCAGGTTCAGTTGCAGATGATAGAAAAGTTGGATTAGGACATGGAAACTTAGCTTCAATGCTATTATCAGAAGAAACGAAATGTTTTGCATTTTTAGCAGGACATGAAAGTTTTGCAGCAGCAGAAGGTGCTATTGGTATAGCGAAATCAGCAAATAAAGTAAGAAAAGAACCATTAAGAGTAATCTTAAATGGACTTGGAAAAGATGCTGCACAAGTAATTTCAAGAATTAATGGATTTACATATGTAAAAACAGACTTTGATTTCTTCACAGGAAAAGTAAAGGTAGTAGAAGAAATAGCTTATTCAGATGGAGAAAGATCAAAAGTTAGATGTTATGGTGCAAATGATGTTAGAGAAGGAGTTAGCATAATGCATATGGAAGGAGTAGATGTTTCTATAACAGGTAACTCTACAAATCCGACAAGATTTCAACATCCAGTTGCAGGTACATATAAAAAAGAATGTATTGAACAAGGTAAAAAATATTTCTCAGTTGCTTCAGGTGGTGGAACAGGTAGAACACTACATCCAGACAATATGGCAGCTGGGCCAGCTTCATATGGTATGACAGATACTATGGGAAGAATGCATTCAGATGCACAATTTGCAGGTTCTTCATCAGTACCAGCTCACGTTGAAATGATGGGATTAATCGGTATGGGTAACAACCCAATGGTTGGAGCTTCAGTAGCAGTAGCTGTTGCAGTAGAAGAAGCAATGAAATAATAGAGAAATAGAAAGAAGAAATAGGAGCGTAGCTCTTATTTTTTTGTGAAAACCATTACAATTAAATATTGTTATAATTTTTTATTTATGATATATTATAATTAATATGGAGGAAATAAAGAGTGAAAAACAAAAAATTACAAATAGTAGAAATAAATGCAAAAAATGAATATGAGATAGGATATAAATTAGGAGAAATTTTTAAGGAATATTTACAAGAAAAAATAATTATACATGAAGAAAGATTAAAGAAAGATAAGATAAAAGAGGCAGTTTTACAATTAGAAAAGAAATTAAAAAAAGAATATCCACAATATTTAGAAGAAATATATGGAAGAGCAGAAGGTGCAGAAGTAGATAAATTAGCATTACTTCTAATGTTTTGCCCAGAGATATATAAAGCAATAGGAGGTTGTACTACTATTATTGCAAAACAAAAAGAAGAAAGAGTATTGTTTTGTCATAATGAAGATGGACTTAATAAAACATTAGATATGATAGCAATTGTAAAAATAAATTTTAACAATGAATGGGTAGTGGGATATGTATTTGCTGATAAATTGCTAGGTAGTGCTTTTGCTTATAATAGCTATGGAATGATATTTTCTAATAACTATATATATGGTGTCAATAATAATATAAATAATGTATCAAGATATTTTATGACAAGAGATTTAATGTTTGCAAAAGATATGAATGAAGTTATACAAAAAGTAAATAGAGTAGAAATAGCATCAGCTTTTAGTCTAAATGTATTAGATATAAAAACTAAAGAAGTATTTAACATTGAAAAAGAACATGATAAAACAGATATTACTAAAATTAATAATATTTATGCAAGATCAAATCATTTATTAGTAAGGGCAAAAAGCGAAAATGATATACCAGAAACTAGTATATTTAGATACAATAAAGCAAATGAATTGATAGAGAAGTTAGATATAAAAAATTTAGAAATAGAACAACTAGTACATATATTACAATATAAAACAAAAGATTATAATAAAACTATATATAAAGATAGAAATTATTTTAAAGAATTAAAGAAAAGTACAACTTGTGCCACATTTTCATTTGATACATTAAATAGTAATGTAATTATCTATGATTATATAGGGAAAGAAAAAATAATAATGGATTATAATTCTTTTGATGTAAAAAGAGAAAAATTACTAAAAATTGATTAAACAAGAAAACACGACATAAAAAATATGTCGTGTTTGGTTTTTATAAAACTATTCCTTATCTATTTTCTTAGAAGACTTTTTGTTATCAGTAACAACTTCCTTAATAGCACCTAATGAACTTAAAGCACTTGTTGCTTCGAAAGGAATAAATACTTTGTTTGCATCACCCTTAGCAACTTCTTCTAAAGCTTCTAAAGATTTTAATTGAACTAATTTGTCATTTGGGTCAGCCTTTTTCATTGCATCATAAACCATTTGGATTTCTTTTGCTTTAGCATCAGCAACCTCTTTAATAGCTTGAGCTTCACCGGCTGCTCTTCTTATTTTAGCTTCTTTATCAGCTTCAGCCTCTAAAATTGCAGCTTGTTTTCTACCTTCAGCAATTGTAATAGCTGATTGTCTTTGAGCTTCAGATTCTAGAATCATAGCTCTTTTATTTCTTTCAGCATTCATTTCTTTTTCCATTGCATCCCTAATGTCTGCAGGAGGTGTAATATCTTTAATTTCAACTCTGTCAATTTTACATCCCCATCTGTCAGTAGCTTCATCTAAAACAACTCTTAATTTATTGTTAATACCATCTCTAGAACTAAACGTTTCATCTAAGTCCATTTTACCAATGATATCACGAATTGTTGTTATTGCTAAGTATTCAATACCCTTCTTTAAACTTTGAATTTCATAAACTGCTTTTGCAGGATCTGTTATTTGATAGAAAACAACAGTATCTATTGTAATTGTAACATTATCTTTTGTAATAACTCCTTGAGGTGGAATATCCATAGTTTGTTGTTTTAAACTAACAACACTTCTTACATGATCAAAAAATGGAACAATTATTGTAAGACCAGCATCTGCAACTTTGTAAAATTTACCTAACCTTTCAATAACATATACCTCAGCTTGTTTAACGATTTTTATTGACATAAATGCTATTATTAAAATAATAACAAGTAATATTAATAAAAATAACATAATAAAAACCTCCTTTATACATTTAATATGTATGATTTAATAATTTAAAAACTAAACATTTTTAGAAGTTACTTTAATAGGAGTTACAATAACTTTAACACCTTTAACTTCTAATATTTCTACTTCTGTACCTTTTTCAATATTTATATCATTTTCACCTAAAGCTGACCATATTTCTCCGCCAACTTTAATTTGTCCAGTTGAATTAATAGAGTTTATATCTTGGGTTACAATACCAATTTTTCCTATTATTGAATTAACATTAGTTTTAATTGAATTATTGTTATTTACAAATTTTTTTACAAATGGTTTTGTTGCAAATATCATTATAGCTGAGGAAATTACAAATACTGAAGTTTGAATTATTAAGTTATTTGTAAATAAGCTTACAATCATTGCGAAAAATGCACCAATTGCAAACCAAAATATTAAAAATCCAACAGTCATAATTTCAGCCACTAAGCAAACACCTGCAATAATTAACCAAATTTGCCACATAGAAAAATCCTCCTTAAATATCAACTATTACCATTATAGCATATATTTGAAAAAAAAGAAATAGGTTTATGTTAATTTTATACAATTCTAAAACAAGTATTATATAAATTGAATAAAAGATAGAAAAAATGTAAATAAATAATATAAGAAAGAGGTTAAAAATTATGGATAAAAATAAAAAAGAAGATAAAGAAAAGCAAGTAGAGATATCTGTATCAGAAGTAGGAGAAGATGCAACAAAATATGGAGAATTCATATCATCATATTTTGCATGGGTATCATTACCTGAGCAAAAAGACAGGGTAGATGAATTAGAAAATATGACAAAAAACAAAGAGAAAGATAAATAAATTTAGAAAAAAGAAGAATAAGTTAGAAAAATAGATAAAACAAAACAACAAAAGTCAGAGAAAGTCAAAAAATACTCTTGAAAAAAATAATAAAAAGAGTATAATAATATTAAGGTCAAAGAAAGTCAAAGTTAATATTATAGGTAGCAAATAACAAAAAACGACAAGAATATGAGACACTTTAAACCTGTCCCCAGTGTCTCAATTCTAAAGGAGATGGAAAATATGAGAATGTCAGATTTAATAGAAGAATTCATCAAAGATTTATTTGATGAACAAAATGAAGCGATTGAAATACAAAGAAACGAATTAGCAGAACAATTTAACTGTGTACCATCACAAATAAATTATGTAATATCTACAAGATTTAAACCATCACAAGGATATTATGTAGAAAGCAGACGTGGAGGAGGAGGACACATTACAATAAGAAAAGTAAACAATACAAAAGAAGATTATATAATGCATATAATAAACAACATAGGAAACGTACTAACAACAAATGAAGTAGATATATTAATAAGTGACTTTTTAACATACAATATAATAACACCCAAAGAAGCAAAATTTATAAAAGTAGCAACAAGCGATAATGTATTAAGGCTAAACCAACAAATAAAAGATGAAGTAAGAGCAAGAATATTTAAAAATATGTTATTAAATATATAATAAAATTCCCATTTTCAAACCCGACCCTAAAATGGGAAAAACTTTCATTTTGGGGTCGGGTCTCAAAATGGGAAAATGAATGAAAAGGAGGAATTTAAGATGTTATGTGATAATTGTAAGAAAAAAGAGGCAAATGTTAGATATTCGGAAAATATAAATGGGAAAAAAAGAGAGATGAATTTGTGCGAAGAGTGTAGTAAAAAATTAGGAATTGGAGATATAAACTTAAGTATTCCTATTGATTTTTCTAGCTTCTTAGGAGATTTTATTGAGGATTTTACAAGACCAGAATTTATGCCTTTATTTAATGAGATTAAAACTTTAAAGTGTAATAATTGTGGATATACTTTTGATGATATTGCAAATACAGGAAAATTTGGCTGCGCAGATTGCTATGAAATATTTGAAGAAAGAATTGACCCAATATTAAAAAGAATTCAAGGTAGTAATCGTCATGTTGGAAGGATAGGAAGAGATATAGATAATAAAATAAGTGAAAAAATACAGCAGAAAGATAAAAATCAGAATATAAATAATAATCAAAATAATATAGAAGTTTCTAAACTAGAGAAACTACAAAATGATTTGAAACAAGCAGTGAAAGAAGAAAGATATGAAGATGCAGCTAAAATAAGAGATGAAATAAAGAAAATGTCTTAATAGGGAGGTTTTCTTTGCAACATTTATGACAATATATAGAACGTATCTATAAA
The DNA here is from genome assembly GCA_948875265.1 of uncultured Clostridia bacterium. Taxonomy (GTDB): domain Bacteria; phylum Bacillota; class Clostridia; order TANB77; family CAG-508; genus CAG-269. The sequence continues at coordinate 6,077 of CAQRYF010000032.1, read as the reverse complement.
AGAAATAATAGAAAGTGAGGGATAAAATGAATTGGTATTTACAAAGTAGTAATGATTCAGATGTGGCCAAAAGTACTAGGATAAGATTTGTAAGAAATATAAAAGGGTTTAGATTTAATATAACAGATAAAAATGAATTAAATAATCTTGAAACATATATAAAAGAAAACTTACACAATATAGGTTATGGATTAAAATTTTTCAGATTAAAAGATATAGATGATATAACCAAAATGAGTTTGGTTGAGAAAAACTTAATAAGTCCAGAGTTTGCTTTAAATAAAAATGAAAGTGGAAGTATATTAATTAATGATGGCGAAAATATAAGTATAATGATAGGAGAAGAAGAGCACTTGGCGATTCAAGTGTTTGGTACAGGATTAGACCTAGAAAATACTTTGAATTTAGCTATTGAATTAGATGAAAAAATAGGAGAGACTTTAGGATATTGTGTGAATAAAAAATATGGTTATTTAACAAGTAGTTTAAAGAATATAGGAACAGGATTAAAAGCATCTGTTATGATACATTTACCAGCTTTGGCTAAAACTAAAAATACAAAAAAGGTATTAGAAACTATTAGTAATTTTGGAATTAATATAAGTGGAGTATATGGAGAAAATAGTGAAAGTACAGGAGATATGTATCAGATATCTAATAAACAGACAATAGGAATTACTGAAAATGAGATTGTTCAGAATTTAAAAGCTATAGTTGAAAATGTGATGAAACAAGAAAGACAAGCAAGAAAGTTTTTAGCAAGAGATAGTATTGATTTAGAAGATAAAATTTACAGAAGTTATGGAATATTATCTAATTGTAAAAAAATATCTTCTGATGAAACCAGAAAATTATTATCATATATAAAATTAGGAACTGATTTAGGAATACTAGATGAATTGACAGATTTAAAAGTACAAAAATTATATTTATATACAAAACCTGCAAATATGCAAAAGTATTTAGGAGAACAGTATGAGACTATAGAAAGGGATATAAAAAGGGCTGAGGTTATAAAACAAATTATGAGTGAAAAATAAAAAGAGCCTCACACTGTGAGACTCAAGTTTAGTTGCTTTTTAGTGTTATCTCTGCAGATATAAAAAATATAAGTGAGCTTGTTGAAGCTAAACAATAAGGTAAGTAAGTACATTCTTCTCTACAAGTTTCTAAGAGAAAAACAGTTGCAGCAGCTAGAAATAACACTGAAGCTACTAAAAAAAGGATATTAGATATTTTTTTTCTCATAGTTTATTCTCCCTTTATATAAAACAGTCCAATAACCTTGGACACCATCAGTTACAATACCTAAATGGTATAAGTATATTATACAACTATTAACATAAAAAGTCAAAAAGATAAAAAATCAAATAGATTAAAAGAAGTGTCCCAAATGTGACAAAAATGTCCCAAACAGAAACGTCCCCAAAAGGACACAAAAGGAAACAGAAAGGTTAGGTGATAAAAAATGACTTATAATTTTACAAGTAGAGCAAAGAAGGCTATTGAAATAGCTAATGATGTTGCAATTGAGTTAGGTCATAGTTATATAGGAACAGAGCATATTTTATATGGTTTGGCGAAAGAAGGTAATGGAGTTGCTAGTAAGGTGATTGAAAATCAAAATGTTACCTCTGAAAATATTATAGATAAAATTGTTGAGTTAATTGGTAAAGAGCCAGTAATTGATGGGACTTTAGGATTTACACCAAGGTCAAAAAGGGTTATTGAAAATGCTTTTATAGAAGCTAGAAAGCTTGGATATAATTATATTGGAACAGAGCATATATTAATAGGAATATTAAGAGAAGGTGATTGTATAGCTGCTAGAATATTGCTAGATTTAAATGTTAATATTCCAAAACTATATAATGAGATAGTAAAAGTTATAAATGAAGGTGAGGAATTGTCTTCGAATGATAATAGCTCTAGACATAATAACAAGAAAAATGGGAGTTATAATTCAACACAAACATTAAATCAATTTGGAGATGATTTGACTAAAAAAGCTGAACAAGGAAAATTAGATCCAATTGTAGGTAGAAAAGAAGAGATTGAAAGGGTAATTCAGATATTATCTAGAAGAACAAAAAATAACCCATGTTTAATAGGTGAGCCAGGTGTTGGTAAAACAGCAGTTGTTGAAGGATTGGCACAAAAGATAGTTGTAGGTGATGTTCCAGAGATACTTAAGGAAAAAAGGGTTGTTACAATGGATATTTCAGGAATGGTTGCAGGTGCAAAATATAGAGGTGATTTTGAAGAAAGAATAAAGAAAGCACTAGATGAGGTGAAAAAGGCTGGAGATATAATTTTATTTATAGATGAAATGCACACAATTGTTGGAGCAGGAGCTGCAGAGGGGGCTATTGATGCAGCAAATATTTTAAAACCATTATTAGCAAGAGGAGAAATTCAATTAGTAGGAGCTACAACTTTAAATGAATATAGAAAATATATAGAAAAAGATACTGCTTTAGAAAGAAGGTTTAGTCCAGTAACGGTTCAAGAACCAAGTGAAAAAGACACAATAAAAATATTAAAAGGTATTAGAGATAAATATGAAGCTCATCATGGAGTGAAAATTACAGATGAAGCTATTGAATCTGCAGTAAAAATGTCTATAAGATATATTAATGATAGATTTTTACCAGATAAAGCAATAGATTTAATTGATGAAGCTGCATCACGTGCTAAATTGAAAACATATACAGAACCAGAAAATCTAAAAAAACTAGAAGAGGAAATTGAAGAAATAGTAAAAAATAAAGAAGAAGCAGTAAGAACTCAAAAATTTGAAAAGGCAGCAGGATTAAGAGATAAAGAAAAAGAATTAAAAGAAAAATATGAAAAAGAGCAAAGAAAGTGGAAAAATAAAAATACAAAATCTATAACTAATATAACAGAAGAAAATATTGCAGAGGTAATAGCTAGTTGGACAGGGATTCCAGCAAAGAAAATAACAGAGGATGAGAATGAGAAGTTAAAGAGCTTAGAGAAAAATTTGCATGAAAGAGTAGTTGGCCAGAATGAGGCAGTAGAAGCGGTAGCAAAAGCAATAAGAAGAGGAAGAGTAGGATTAAAAGATCCTAAAAGACCAATAGGTTCATTCCTTTTCTTAGGTCCAACAGGTGTTGGTAAAACCGAATTATCAAAAGCATTAGCAGAGTCACTATTTGGTGATGAAAATGCAATGATAAGAATTGATATGTCTGAATTTATGGAACCACATTCAGTATCAAAATTAATAGGTTCACCTCCAGGATATGTTGGATTTGATGATGGTGGTCAATTGACAGAAAAAATAAGAAGAAAACCATATTCAGTTCTTCTTTTTGATGAAATTGAAAAAGCACATCCAGATGTTATGAATATGTTATTACAAATATTAGAAGATGGAAGGTTAACAGATTCACAAGGAAGAACAGTAAATTTTAAAGATACAGTAATAATTATGACATCAAATATAGGAGCAAGATTAATAACTGATAAAAAGCTATTAGGATTTAGTAATCAACAAAATAATGACGAAAAAGAAAATAAAGAATATGAAGAAACTAAAAAAGAAGTAATGGAAGCTTTAAAAAGAGAACTTAGACCAGAATTTATTAATCGTATAGATGAAATAATAGTATTCCATAAACTAACAGATGACGAAATTAGCCAAATTATAGATATAATGTTACAAGAAGTAACTAATAGATTAAAAGACCAAAAGATAGAAATAGAATTAGAGCCAGAAGTGAAACAATTAATTGCAAGTAAAGGGATTGATAAAGCATTTGGTGCAAGACCTCTTAGAAGGACAATTCAAAGTATATTAGAAGATAAATTAGCAGAAGAAATTTTAGATGGAAATTTAGTGAAGAATAGAAAAACGAAAATTGGTGTTAAAGATAATGAATTGATACTAATATAATAAATAACAAAATAAATGTTAAATAATGAATTTTATAAAGAGTACTTACAATAAATAATTATTGATAAAGTACTCTTTTAAATATAGATTGAACTATAAATATTGAGATATATAATATTAAGGAAAATACTAATATATATACTGGTGTTACATTTTATTATATATGGCTTGAAAGAGACTTTTTATTTTATATCTAAATATTGAATAATATATGCTTCTATGTTATAAATATGGTAAATATATTATAAATAAGAAGGAGTATGAGATATGAAGAGAGATAATGTAATAGAAGAAATAGAAGAAAGAGATATAATACAGTTACAACAAATATTAAAAAGTGTTTTTAACAGTAATACGAGTTATGAGAAAATGCAAAATTCATATAAAATGTCAATAAAAAATGAAAATGTTTATATATTAGGATATTATATAAATGATAACTTAATAGGAACAGTAACATTAAATATTTTAATATTACCATCAGGGAAAGAAGCGGCTATAGGAGCTTTAGCAACGAAAGAAGAATATAGAAGATTAGGTATAGCAAGTAAACTAATGAATAAAGCAGAAGAAATAGCAAGGAGTTATGAAGATATAAAAAGAATATGGTTGTTTAGTGGTGTTGATAGAAATAGTGCACACGAATTATATAGAAAATTAGGATATGATGAGAATATGAATAAGGCTTTTGTAAAACAGATATAAAAAATAAAGATACTTAGAATAGAAAGGAAATGTTTTATGATTGATTTTATAAAAGCACAAAAAATGTTTAAAGAATATCTAAAAAAATATAATTTAGAAGATGGAAGTATCAAATTAAAAATAAAACATACATATGAAGTAGTAAAGAAAAGTGAGTATATTTCAAAGGAATTAGAATTAGATGAAGAAAATATAGAACTTGCAAAATTAATAGCCTTATTGCATGACATAGGAAGATTTGAACAAGTAAAACAGATAAATGACTTTTCAGATAGTAAAAGTTTTGACCATGCTGATTATGGAGTAGAAGTATTATTTAATGATAATCTTATAAGAGAATTTATTGAAGATAGTAAGTACGATATTATAATCAAAAAAGCTATATATAATCACAATAAATACCAAATAGAAGAAGGCCTAAATGAAGTAGAATTATTGCATAGTAAAATAATAAGAGATGCAGATAAGTTAGATAATTTTAGAGTAAAAGAAAAAGAAAACTTTGAAAACATATTTCCAGGTAAATATAATCCAGAAACAATTAATTATGAAATTGTTTCTCCAAAAGTTTATAAAGATTTTATGAATTATCAATGTATTAAATTAGAAGATAGAAAAACACAAATTGACTTTTGGGTATGTGTTATAGCTTTTATATTTGACTTGAATTTTTATATATCCTTACAATATATAAAAGATAAAAACTATATAGACATATTAGTAGACAGAATTGAATATAAAAATGAAGAAACAAAAGAAAAAATGAAACAAATTAGACAATGTGCTAAGGAGTATTTAGAAAGAGGGAAGTAAAATGAGTGGTGAAATAAATAATATCCATTCCAGATGGCAAAGAATATGTAAGAAAAAAGTTAGAACGTGATTATAACAAATTAAGTCCAAAAACTAAAGAGATATTAAAAGATAGATATGAAAATATTGTAAAAGTATTATTTGTTAAATAGATATTTACCTAAAAAAATAACCATTCTGCTTTGGCGAGGGAATGGTTATTTTAACAATTTTTTCGGCAACCACTTTGTGGTTCTCATTTTCTATTTTTATTATACACAAATTAATTAGCTTTGTCAATTCAAAAAAACGGATAGATTGCATAAACTTTTTGTGGGAAAGAGCACCTTTCATTTTTTCTAAGCATACAGTATATCTTTTAAAATATCTCTTGTTCTACTATTTATGCCACTTTCTATTAATGGTATTTTTATTCCTGTTTTGATACAAATCCCCTTTTTTATATTTCTTTCTATTATCTTATCATATTTTTTTAGTTTTGTGTTTTCTTTTTTTCGTTTTAATAACTCTTTGTATATATTTCCTCCATTACTTTTAAATGTTCTTAATCTACTCATCTTATCTATTCCATCATCACTCCATGTTCGTGGTCTACTACTCATTCTATCTGCGTAAACATGGCTTATATGTCCTTCAGCAC
>CAQRYF010000031.1 GCA_948875265.1 uncultured Clostridia bacterium | reverse complement strand
TCTAAGCATTTATATTTTTCTTTTCTGTCTTTTAATTTAAAAATTATATTTTCTGCATATTCTACTAAAAATTGTGTTATTTGGCTTCCAAACTCTATCATTTCGCTTTCTAAATCATTTGTAAAATCTGATATTCCTTTTTCTGTTATTGAATTTTTTAAACAATTTACTACTAAACTAATGACTTTTTCGTTAAAATCGTGTAAAATATTCTCCATAAGATACCCCTTTCAATTGGTTAAATTTTCTTTTACCAAAATTATTTTAACACAATTTTGATTTGGGTATCTTATTTTTATTTAATTAATTTTCCCGAATTTATTTTACACTAACTTTCAATTTATAACATTTATCACAAATCAACAAAATTCGACATAGAATATAATAGCCCAAATTTATGAGGTGATAAAAATGAATGATATAAAAAAAGGCGATATAGTATTTAGAAAATCATATAATAAAGATGTCATTTTTATGGTCAAAAATATAATAGAAACCAAAAAGAATAGAATAGCTATTTTGAGAGGAATGATTGAGAGGATAGAAGCAGATAGTGATATTCAAGACTTAGAATTAGTTGAAAAAGAAGAACTTAAAATAAAATTAAAAGAGTTAGATGATAAATTAAATGAAAGAATAGTAAAAATGAAACAAGAAGTTAAAGATGAAGGATATAAAATAGGAATACTTACAAATAATACTAGAACAAAAGAAAGAATAATAGCTGGAAAGATACTTCATTTAGATGGAGATAGAAAATATAGTGAAAAATCATATAGATATTATAGAAAGTTGGGATTAAATGCAATTGTAAGAAATGTTCCAGAATATAGACAACCAAGATTAGTGTATAGATTACTTGAAATGTATAATCCAGATATATTAGTTATAACCCGGACATGATGGAATGATAAAAAGAGGTACGGGATATAATGATATATATAATTATAGAAATTCTAGATATTTTATAGAGACAGTAAAACAGGCAAGGAAATATGATAGAGACAATGGGAAAAATTTAGTTATATTTGCAGGTGCATGTCAGAGTTATTTTGAAGCAATAATTTCTGCTGGTGCAAATTTTGCATCATCACCAGCTAGAATTTTAATAGATTTTATGGATCCATTAGTTGTTGCTGAAAAAGTAGCATTTACTGAAAAATATAAATATATAACAATAGATGATATAGCAAGAGAATTAAGAGATGGAAAAGAAGGAGTAAGTGGAATTGGGGCTAATGGGAAGTTAAGGAAAGAATAATACCAATTTATCTATTGATAAAAATAACCTAACTTAATATAAATGTAATATAATTGTAACATAATTGTAAAACATAATAATAAAATCTCTAGAACTGTTGAAAATAAAGGAGTATAGAGTTTGTACTTTATTATACTTTTTTTGACAATTTATGCTATAAATGCTATAATCAAGCTATCTTAAGGGAGTAGGTGATAGCGTGATTTGTAGAACAGATATAGCAAATCTAAAAACTGACATCTTAGAGAAAGTGGGTCAAAAGATAATAGTAAAAGGATCTTTAGGAAGAAGTAAAGCCTTTGAGAAAGAAGCCACAATAGAAAAAGCATATCCAAATATTTTTGTTGTAAAATATGAGGAGAATGATAGAAATGTAACTTATAGTTATACAGATGTTTTGACAAGAACAGTAGAAGTTGAGGTATTTGATGGAGCTTCTTATAGTCCATTAATACCACCTCCAGTAGAAACAAAAAGAAGAAAAACATCATTATAAAGATAAAAAAGAAATGACTAAGGAATTTGCCTTAGTCATTTTTTATGCAACAAAAGTAATATTTGTATATTAATATTAATATACTTGTATAAAGAAAAAATAAGGAGGTTAAAGGATGGTTGTAGATACATTAAAAGAAAATCTATGTGTAAATAAAGTAATAGCTACTAAAAAAGAAATCATATTTGTAGAAGGAGATATGATTGTTCCTGATTCTAAACCTGATATTCTAAATACAATTTGTACAAGTGGGGTTGTATGTGTATATAAAAAAGAAGTATTAGATGATAAAGTTAGAGTTGATGGAGGAATAAATACATGTATAATGTATTTAGCAGATGACAACGAGGAGAAAGTAAGAGGAATTAATACTACATTAGATTTTTCAGAAACAATTCAGGTTCCAAATACAGAACAAGGAATGAATTGTAAATTAGAAAGTAAATTGAAATCTATCGAATGTAAAGTTATTAATGGAAGAAAAGTAGGAATTAAGGCTACAATTGAGATAGATATAAAAATCTATTCAAATGAGGATATAGAAATTATAAATGATATTCAAAATGCAGAAGGAATTCAGATGTTAAAGGAAGACTTAAAAGTAAATTCTTTAGTAGGCATGGGAGAAACAAAAATTTATGCAAAAGATACAATATCTATAGATAATGTGGATAATTTAGCAGAGATTTTAAAAAGTAATATTTGTATTTGTGATAAAGATGTTAAAGTAAGCTATAATAAAATATTAACAAAAGCAGAAGCAGAAGTAAAGATTATGTATTTAACAGAAGATAATAGAATAAATTCAGTTACAGCGAAAGTACCAATAGTTGGATTTATTGATATTCCTAATGTTACAGAAGAAAATGTGTGTGATGTTAATTATGAAATTAGGAATATTATTATTAAGCCTAATTCAATAGAAGAACATTCTATATATATAGAAATGGAAATTGGAGTAATGGCTATTGTATATGAAGAGAAACAAATTAATTTAATTCAAGATTTATATAGTCCATGTGAGAATTTAGAGTTTAATAAAAAGAAAATTACTACTATAATGGGAAAACAAAATGTACAAGAAATGAAGCAAATTAGAGAAAAAGTGGAATTAGAAGGAATTGAGAATAAAAATATTATAGATGTGGATGTAACACCAATAATTCAAAAAGAGAATAGATTAAATTCTAAAATAGTTTTTGAAGGAGAATTAGAGTTGAGATTTATTCTATCAAATAATGATTTACAGATGGATACAAGAACAGCTAAAATTCCTTTTGAATATACACTAGATAATGTAGATGATAGTGAAAATGTTAATACAAATATGGATATTGAAGTTGCTAATCAAGATTTTATAGTTCAAGATGGTGGAGCAGTAACTAGTAATGTTGATATGATGATGAATACTAATTATTATAGAAATACAAATTTAAATATTATGGATGAAATACAAACAAATGGAGAAAGAGAAGAACAAGATTATAATATTATAATGTATATTGTAAAAAAAGATGATACATTGTGGAAAATAGCTAAAAGATATGGAAGTACAGTGGAAGATATAGCAAGAGCAAATGGTATAGAAGACGAAAATAAAATTTATATAGGTCAAAAACTATTTATACCTAGGTATGCAAAAACAGGAGTTAGTAGTCAAGAAACTCCTATGAGTAACTATGTATAAAATATATTCTAGGCCTAGAATTAAGATACCCAAAATAATAAATAATAAACAAGGAAGAAGCTCAGAAAAAGTAAAAAAGATAATTCCTATAATAGTAATTGTAATTATAGCATTTAGTACAGTGAAATTAGTACTAGATGCAGTATTACCAATATTTGATACATTATGTGAAAATAAGGCAGAATCAATTGCAACAATAGTATCAAATGAACAAGCTACAAATGTTATGAGAGAGCATTCTTATGATGAGCTATTTTCTGTAGAGAAAGATTCTAATGGAAATATTAAGATGATAAAATCTAATATTATTCCAATTAATGAAATAATATCTGATGTTGCTATAAAGATACAAGAAGATATAGATAAAAGAGGAAAAGAAAATATACAAATAGCTTTAGGTAGTTTTACAGGATTTAAATTGTTAGCAGGGAGAGGTCCAGGTGTTAGGATTTTGATATCTTCTGAGGGTAATGTAGAAACTGATTTAAAGAGTGAGTTTAGTTCTCAAGGTATAAATCAGACTTTGCATAGAGTATATTTGCAAGTTAAGTGTAGAATTAATATATTAACACCATTTGATAATATAGAAAAAGAGATTACAAATCAGGTCTTGCTTGCTGAAAATGTAATTGTTGGAAATATTCCAAGTACTTATTATAATTTTGATGGTATTAATGATTCAAAAGATGTATTGGAAATAATTGAATAGTTTATTAGAGTTGATATATTTAAATATATCAACTTTTTATCATTGTATAGTGTGTGTATATTACGCTAGTCGATTTTGACTGCTTTTGACTGCTTTTGACAACTTTTATGAGTTTTGTATATAGGTTTTTCACATTTGCTCCAAAAGAGCTTAATATTATCTTTTGCTAAATTACAAAGGTTTATTCTTAAGCATTTTGAGTAGTTTTGTATATTGTATGTGTATTAATAAGATACGTTTTCAAGTGTTAAATAATGTTAGAATTAAGATTTTAAAGAGGATTAAGAGAATAAAAATAAATCTATACATTTTAGTGTGGATAAAAATCTGAAAAAATTAGCCACATTATTTATGCAATATAATAATCATAAAACAACTTTTCAAAACGAATGTTCTAAAAGTATTGACAGTACCATATCAAAAATGTATAATGCATTAAGAAGATAAGGATAAGCAGAATATGGTTACCATCTCAACTTTAAAAAGAAAGTGAGGTGGTGTGGAATGTTAGAAGGAATACTTTTACAATTATTAATATTATCATTATTTGCAAATGTTGCTCTTGCTATCATCTCATTTATATTAATTATAGTTATAACTATAATTACATATAAACAAAACCATATCTCTGCTGACCAATAGAGATATGATTTTTTTATTATAAACATATTGGTAACCATATTTTGTGGTTCCTTATTTTCTATAATTATTATAATATATAAAAACAGTAATGTCAAATATTTAATATAGTGTGAATTTTATTCGTATTATAATTATTTAGATGAAAATATTAGAGGAGGAAATAAAATGGATAATAAATATAGTGATAATGAATTAAGAGAAATGCTTATAAATTTTATCGAAAAAGCTGATAGAATTATGTATAAGATTGAAAATAAGGCAGATGAATTAGAAATAAAAGAGGAATATAAAGAGCTAAAGAAAAAAGTGAAAGAAGAAGCTCATAGGATGGATTTACAAAATAGTAGGAAAGAAGCTACAGAATTTGAGGAAAGTTGTTATAGACCAGCGATACAAGAAGCTTCTGCTTGGGGCTTTACTGTTAGTACAAATTCTAAAGTAAATCAAGCTATGTGGAGAGCAGTAGAGGAAGCACATTACAAATTAAACAAATATATATCACTTGAAGAACTGAAAAAAATGAAATTTAATGATAGAGAGGAAAAAAATATTAATTGAAAAAAGTAATTTCAAAAAACGTCAGCTATTATTTATAAGAAAAAAAGGGAAGAGGTCAATTAATAAAAAATGACTTCCTTTTTTTTATTTGTATATTGTGTATATTAGCTAGTCGCTTTTGACAGCTTTTAATGACTTTTACTAAAATAAAAGAAAAGCAGTAATCTAAATAGATTACCGCTTTGTATATAGGCTTTTGACCTCTTGCCCAAATGGGCTTGTTTTTATCTTTTTGAGAATTGTGGAGCTTTTCTAGCTTTTTTAAGACCGTATTTTTTTCTTTCTTTCATACGAGGATCTCTTGTTAAGAATCCGTTTGATTTTAATTCTGGTCTAAATTCACTATTAGCTTCATTTAATGCTCTTGCAATACCATGTCTGATTGCTCCAGCTTGACCTGTGAATCCTCCACCTTTTACTGTACAAATAACATCATATTTAGATGTTGTATTTGTTACTGTAAGTGGTTGTCTAACGATAACTTTTAAAGTCTCTAATCCGAAGAATTCGTCTATATCTTTTCCATTTATAGTTATTTTTCCAGTTCCTTCTACTAATCTAACTCTAGCAACTGAACTTTTTCTTCTACCTGTACCATAGAAAACTATACTTTCTTTTTTAGCCATATTATTTTACCTCCCATACTTCTGGTTTTTGTGCTTGGTTCTCATGTTCTGATCCAGCATATACTCTTAATTTTTTAGCCATTTGTCTACCTAAAGAATTATGTGGTAACATTCCTTTTACAGCTAAAGTCATAGCTTTTTCTGGATTTTTTTCAAGCATTACTTTTGCAGGAACTTCTTTCATTCCTCCAATATAACCTGAATGATGTCTATAAATTTTTTGGTTTAATTTGTTTCCTGTTAAAATTACGTCTTTACAATTTAATATAATAACGTGGTCACCCATATCAATATTAGGTGTAAATGTTGGTTTGTGTTTTCCTCTTAATAATTTAGCAGCTTCTGTTGCAACTCTACCAAGTGGTTTGTTTGCTGCATCAATTATATACCATTTGCTTTCAACTTCGCCTTTTTTAGCGCTATATGTAGTATTATTCATGGTAATAATTACCCTCCTATTTCTTAATTTAAATTTATTTATATTATATGAAGTTTAAATTAAAACTACCGGGGAGAAGTTTTAGATTTAAATCATATTTTAACATAATTGCTAAAATATTGTATTACAAAAAAGTACATTTGTCAATACATAGAGGAGGATTTTTATAAAAACTTGACAAATTTTTATAATATGTGTATACTAGTAACGTTAAAAAAGGATGTAATATATTATTATTAAGGAGTAATATGAAAATGAAAAGTAAGAAAAATATAAGAAGCATTATAGTTATGGCAATTTTAGGAGTAATCAGTTTGTTTTTTATAAATATAAGTTTAGCAGCAAATACAGCAAAGGTTAATGTAGAAACAGCTAACCTTAGGGAAACAGCAGATGGGAATAGTAAAATATTAGAGCAACTTTCAATTAATAGTGAAGTTGAAATAATAGAAAAATCAGGAGACTGGTATAAAGTTAAAGTAAAAAATATCACTGGATATTTAAGACAAGATTTATTAACTATCAATGAGGAAATATCAGATGAAAATAATGTTGATAATGAAGAAGATAAGGTTCAAAATCAATCAGATAGTGATAATGTTCAAGTTAAACAAGAGGAAATAGTAAGTAATGAGATTAAAATTGGAACTCAAAAAGTTTCAGAAGATACAAAATTAAAAATAGTTCCAGTTATTAATGCTACAGATATAATTGAAGTAAAAAAAGATGAAGAAGTTAATGTTACAGAAATTATAAATGGTTGGGCATGTGTTGAAACTAAAACTACAAAAGGATGGATAAGAACAGAAAAGTTAAAGAATGAAGAAACTAAGCAAGAAGATAAAGAAACAGAACAAAAGGAAGAAAATACTAAGATAGAAGAACAAAAACAAGAAACTGTAATAAAAACTAAATATGTAAGTTCTACAACAGTGAACTTAAGAAAAGAAGCAAGTACAACTTCAGAAATAGTATCTAGTTTATCATTAAATACAGCAGTTGAAGTAATAACAGAAGCTAATGGATGGAGTAAAGTTAAAGTTGGAGGAAAAGAAGGATATATATCATCTTCACTTCTATCTGATAAAAAACAAGAAACATCAAGAAGTATGGAAGCACCAAGAAAAACAACACAAGAGACAGAAAATAAACAAGATAAAGTTACTACATCTGAGAAAGCATCATCAGGAAATGGGTCATCAGTTGTAGCAAAAGCAAAACAATATATTGGAAGTAAATATGTATATGGAGGATCATCTCCAAGTGGGTTTGATTGTTCAGGTTTTACATCTTATGTATATAAGCAGTTCGGAGTAAGCTTAAGTAGAACAGCTGCAGCTCAATATAGTAATGGAACATCAGTAAATAGAGGAAACTTACAAGCAGGAGACTTAGTTATGTTTGGAAAATCTGGAATAAACCATGTTGGTATCTATATAGGAGGAGGACAAATGGTTCATGCCGCTAATCCTTCAAGGGGAGTTACAATAGACACAATAAATTCAGGATATTATAATAATAACTATGTAGGTGCTAGAAGGGTAATGTAATAAAGTAATTAAGAAAGGATGGTAAATATAATCAAAAGACCTATCTTAATTGCAGTTATAGGATATATAATAGGTATATTATGGGGACTATACATACAAATAAGTATAGTTCTCTTTTATTTTTTTATAGCTGCAATATATTTTTGTATAAACAATTTAAAACATAAATTAAAAAAGAAAAAAAAGAATAAACTTAAATTATTATCAATTAGAAGATATTTTAGATATGTAAAGTTAATTATTAAATCAAATGTTATTGCTCTAATAATATTTATATCGATTATTTCAAATACAATTGTAATTTTTCAAAATAAAAAATATGAAACTCTATATAAAGATAATATAAATGTAAAAGTTGTTGGAATTATAGTTAGTAATAAACAGCAAAAAGAATATAAAGATGTATATAAGTTAAGAGTATTGAGTGTGAATAATTTCAAAAAGTATAAAAATACATATTTATATTTGAAAATAGATAAAAATTTTAGTAATAAAATTGAATTTGGTGATAAAATAGAAATTCAAGGTGAATATTTGCTACCAGAAAAGCAAAGAAATTATGGAGGATTTGATTACTCAAAATATTTGAAAACATTAAAGATTTATGGAACCATAAATGCTAATAAACTTGAGATAAAATCTAAGAATGAAATAAATCCAATATTTATGATCTCTAATAATATTTCTATAAAAATAAAACAAAGCATACAAAATATAGTGAAAAAAGATATTGCAGATATTTTTCAGGGATTGTTATTAGGAGATACAAGTAAAATTGATGAAGAATTACAAGAAAATTTTAGAATAAGTAATATTTCTCATATTTTAGCAGTTTCTGGAATGCATATATCTTATATAATATTAGGGGTTAATTTATTATTAAAAAAAGCAGTTGGAAAACGAAACACAAGGGTAGTGGTTATTATAATTTTAATATTATATATGTTTATAACAGGATTTTCGCCATCAATTGTTCGTAGTGGTATTATGGGAATATTAGTTACATTCTCGGGTTTAATATATAGAAAAAATGATATATGGAACTCTATAGCAATATCATTATTAATAATTCTGATACATAACCCATACTTAATTATGAATATAGGATTACAATTTTCCTATTTAGGAACAATTGGAATAATTGTATTTCATAACAATATTCTTAAATTTTTAAAAAGTATAAAAATTAGAAATAGAAAGATAAAATACAAAATTAATAGAAAGGTAATAATATTAATTGGTAAAATAAAAGAAATTTTAGCTGTTACTCTTTCAGCACAAGTTATAATATTACCAATAATGTTTTATCATTTTAATATATTTAATCCATATTTTTTTATATCAAATATTTTAGTTAGTTTAATGATAGGACCAATTATTATAATAGGTTTTATATGTATAATTATTTCATTTTTTAGTATTCAGATTTCTAAATTTATATCAATTATTGTTACATTCGGAATAGAGGGGCTAAAATTTATATCTAATATTAGTAATTTACCATTTGCAAAGATTTACGTTCCAACACCTAGTGTAGCAGCTATCGTAATTTATTATATTTTAATCATTATATCTAACTATTTATATTCAATATTTAATTCAAGGAATTTGACAATTACACAATTAAGAATAAGGAATTTAGTAGCACTTATTAAATATAAATTTAATCAAAATAGAAAATATTATATAAAAATAATTTGTATTGGAATTATTATGATTTTAGTAATTAATTTTATTCCTAAAGGATTAAAAATTAATTTTGTAGATGTGGGGCAAGGAGATTGCACTTTTATTGAAACTCCTAATAGAAAAACTATTTTAATTGATGGAGGAGGGAGTTTATCTAAGGAATTTGATGTAGGAAAAAGTACATTACTTCCATATATTTTAGATAAGGGCTATACAAAAATAGATTACATTTTTATAAGTCATTTTGATCAAGATCATGTTGGAGGGATATTAACAATTATGGAGGAACTAAAGGTTGGACAAGTTATTATTTCAAAACAAGTAGAAGATAGTGTGAATTATCAAGAATTTTTAAAAATAGTAAGAGAAAAAAATATAAATGTAAATAAGGTAAAAATAGGTGAGAGGATAACAATTGAAGGTAATTTATATTTTGATATTTTATGGCCAGAAGAAGAACAAATTACTGATAATATATTAAACAATAATTCTATTGTAATGAGATTAAATTATTTTGATTTTTCAATGCTATTTACAGGAGATATTGAAGAAATTGCAGAGAAGAAGATTATAGAAAAATATAAAGGAAAAGAGAAGATACTAAAATCTGATATTATCAAGATTGCACATCATGGTTCAAAAACGTCTAGTATAGTGAACTTTCTGAAATTAGTTAAGCCTAAAGTTGCATTAATAGCAGTGGGGAAAAATAATAAATTTGGACATCCAAATGAAGAGGTATTAGAAATGTTAAATAGTTTGCCATGTGAAATTTATAGAACTGATTTAAATGGAGAAATAGTTATTATGGTTAAGAAAAGTAAATATGTAGAAATTTTAAAATTTATTAAATAATTACTTTTGATACTATAAAAAAATTATGACAGAATTAAAAATACAATATGGGGAAAAATTTGAATTATATTTTTAGAAAGAAAATAGTAGAATGAGAAATACATAGTAAAATATAAAATTACAATAAATTAAAATATAAGAAAGGAAGTATATAAATGAATGAATTAGAAAAAATTAATAATATTGCTAAGAGAATGTATATAATAAAATCGTTTCCAAAATAGAAGATGCTAGAAGAAACATGATAATTAAGGTTAATAGTGAAATGACAATACTTTATTGGAATATAGGAAAAGAAATCAAAGAAAATATTTTGAACTATGAAAAGGCAGAATATGGAGGAGCTGTAATAGAAAATTTGAGTAAGAGATTAACTATCAATTATGGTAGAGGATACAGTAAGAGAAATCTTTTTAAAATGCTTAAATTTTATGAATATTTCAGTGATTTTGAAATTTTGCCGACATTGTCGGCAAAATTGAGTTGGTCACATTTTGTTGAGATTATACAAATTGAAGATGAAATAAAAAGAAAATTTTATATAACAATGTGTATAAATGAGAATTGGTCGGTAAGGACGTTAAGGGAAAGAATAAGTTCAGCATTATTTGAAAGAACTGTAATATCAAAAATGCCAGAAAAGACAATAATAAATGATTTGCAATTGTTAGATAAAGAAAATAAAATGACAACAGATTTGTTTTTTAGAGATCCATACATACTAGATTTTTTAGATTTAAAAGATACATATAGTGAAAAAGACCTAGAAAATGCAATAATAAGTGAATTGGAAAGATTTCTTTTAGAAATGGGAAATGATTTTGCATTTTTAGGAAGACAAAAAAGAATAACAATTGATGGAGAAGATTATTATATGGATTTGTTATTTTATCATAGAAAAATGAAAAGATTAGTTGTAATAGAATTGAAATTAGATAAATTTAAACCAGAATACAAAGGACAAGTTGAATTATATTTGAAATGGTTAGATAAATATGAAAAGGCAGAAGGAGAAGAATCACCAATAGCTATAATTTTATGTGCCAGTAAAAATGATATGATGGCAGAATTATTGGAATTAGGTAATAGTGGAATACATGTGGCACAGTATTTAACAGAGTATGTGCCTAAAGAACAACTAGAACAAAAATTATTTGATAGTATTGAGAGAGCAAAAATACAACTGGAGCAGAGAGCAAATTTATAAGAAATTTCATATATAATTAGATGAAATAAGGTAAATGAATTATAAATAGAACATTTGAAACAGAATTTTATATAAAAACATACTAATTAAGAAATCTGCATAAATTTAACAAAAACGTAAATAATATTAAAAAGTATTTGCGGAGGTAAATTTATGAATAAAGTAATATTAACAATCATTTGTGTCATTGTAGTTATAGGAGCAATATTTACAGCTATTGAGATAACAAAATTAAATGATAATAAAATAGAAGAAAATGTTGTTGAAAAAGTTTCTGATAGTGAAATTTTAGATGAATGTACAGATGAGTATGAAATACTAGAAAAAAATGATATGTTACAAGCTAATTCAGAAGAAGAAAAAATTTCGCCAAATTGTTCATTTACAGTAAGAAAATATTATGAAGGATGTGGTCATACTACAAGTGAATATTTAGAATTACCAGAAGATTTAGTAAATGATACAAAAGAAGATATTCAAGAGAAATATAAAGATTATAAAATAGATAAGTTTGCTAGTAATGAAATTATATTATTGAAACAAAATAAGGGAGAATGTGGAGAACATTATATAGTAAAAGATAGAGATGGACAAGTTGTAGTTTATAATATTCAAGAAGATGGGACGGAAAAAGAATATGAAGTAACAGATATAACCACTGAATATTTAACAGATACTGACAAAGTTAATATGAAAAATGGAATTAGAGTTAATGGAAAACAGTCTTTAAATCAACTGATTGAAGATTTTGAATAAGGTTTGTCATTGAAAAGATAAGGTTTTTATGCTATAATATAATAGATTTATCAAAGGATAAATTAAAAAATGTAGTACGGAGGTATACAGAATGAACAATAACAATAAAGTACGGAATAATGTGAAAAAGTGTTACTTTTGCCAAAATGGTGAGAAGCCTAGTTACAAAGACGAAGAAGAATTGAAACAGTTTATGTATGATGGAAAGATTCAATCTCGTTATGAAACAGGATGTTGTGCAAAACACCAAAAGGAATTAGCTCGAGAAATAAAAAGAGCAAGAAAAATTCTTTTAGTTTAATTTCACATAGTACTACAGTAAAAGGAGATTTGTAATGAATCTCTTTTTATTTTGGATGAGCAGTTATTGGATAAGAATAAAAAATGATCAAGGGGCGCGTCCCTTTGATCATTTTTTGTTTACTGTAACTTCTTTTTTTAAATCTTGTTTATCAATAAATCCTTTTTTATATAAATCTTTAACATACATAATAAGTGCAAATACAGTTGTAAATAATGCTAAACAATATAATATAACATCTACTTTATTCCAAAAATAAACTAATTGGAATTGGTCTTTTAAAAGAGAGAGTACAATTGCAATATAGAATAATACAGTCGCGAGTTTTCCGATACCATCTACTATATACTACAACATCTTTTCCATAAAGGAAAGATGCACCAACAATCATAATAAATTCTTTTAATAATACAATTATTAAAATCCAAATTGGGATAATATTTGTAATTACAAGACATGTAAGTGTTGCAATTTGTGTTAATTTATCTGCTAATGGGTCCATAAGTTTACCAAAATTAGATATCAGATTAAATTTTCTAGCTATAAAACCATCTGCTATATCAGTTATTCCAGATATAGTAAAAAATATAAATGCTAATATATAATTTCCAGTAAAAATATAAAATATAATTATTGGTATTAATAAAAATCTAATAATTGTTAATGCATTAGGAATGTATTTTAACATAATTTTCTCCTATTTTACTTCAAATTTTAATTTTTCTTTTTGTGAATCTATTTGTACAGTTTGGCCATCAATAAGTTCGCCTTTTAAAATCATTTCTGATAATTCATCTTCTACATATCTTTGAATAGCTCTTCTTAGCGGTCTAGCTCCAAATTTTATATCAGTTCCTTTTTCTAATATATAATTTTTAGCTTTTTTAGTAATTTCCATTTTTATGTCTTTTTCTTTTAATGCTATTATTGTATCATCTAACATTAAATCAACAATTTGTAGTAATTGTTCTTTTGTTAAAGAATCAAATGATACTATTTCATCTATTCTATTTAAAAATTCAGGTCTAAAGACATCTTTTAGACTATCTATTATTTTAGATTTATCAATAGTTTGCTTACCAAATCCAATAGAATTGTTGTTTAAATTAGATCCAGCATTTGAAGTCATTATAATTATTGTATTTGAAAAACTAACAGTATTACCTTGGCTATCTGTAAGTTTACCATCATCTAATACTTGTAATAAGATATTAAATACATCTGGATGTGCTTTTTCAATTTCATCTAAAAGAATAATTGAATAAGGTTTTCTTTTTACTTTATCTGTTAATTGACCTGCGTCATCATAACCAACATATCCTGGAGGAGCACCTATTAATTTAGATGTAGAATGGCTTTCCATATATTCAGACATATCTACTCTAATAATAGAATCTTCTGAACCAAACATTTCATAAGCTAGAGATTTTGCAAGTTCTGTTTTACCTACACCTGTTGGACCAACAAATATAAATGAAGGTGGTCTTTTTGTACTTTTTAATCCAGCTCTATTTCTTCTAATTGCTCTTGAAACACTATTAACTGCTTCCTCTTGACCAATAATTCTCTTATGAAGATTTGTTTCTAAATTTAATAATTTTTGTGTTTCAGCTTCTGTTATTTTTTTAACCGGGATTTTAGTCCAACTTTCAATAACATTTGCTATATCTTGTACAGTAATTTGTTTTAATTTCATTTTGCTGTTTAATTTATCAATTTCTTCAATCAATTGACATTCACGAGTTTTTAAATCAGCAGCTTTTTGATAATCTTCAGTTGAATCTGCAGCAACGACCTCTTCTTTTTCAGTTTGAACTTGTACTAATTCTTGTTTTAACATTTCTAGTTTAAATAGGTCTTTATTTTCTAAATTGATTTTTGAACAAGCTTCATCTAAAATATCAATTGCTTTATCTGGTAAAAATCTATCATGTATATATTTTTCAGACATTATAACTGTTTGACGAATGACATCTGAAGATATTTTTACTTTATGGTATTCTTCATAATATTTTTTAATACCTTCTAAAATTCCAATAGAATCATCTATATTTGGTTCTTCAACTAAAACTTGTTGAAATCTTCTTTCTAAGGCTGAATCTTTTTCAATATATTTTCTATATTCTTTCAAGGTTGTAGTACCAATTAATTGAATTTCTCCATTTGATAAAGCAGGTTTTAAAATATTTGCTGCATTCATTGAATGTTCGCCATCTCCTGCACCTATAATATTATGAATTTCATCTATTACTAAAATTATATTTCCATATTCTTTACATTCATCAATAATACCCTTCATTCTAGACTCGAATTGTCCTCTAAATTGAGTACCAGCAATTACTGAAGTCATATCTAATAAATAAACTTCTTTATTTAAAAGTTTAGCAGGTACATTTTTATTAGCAATTTTAATTGCTAGACCTTGAGCTATTGCTGTCTTACCAACACCTGGTTCACCAATTAAGCAAGGATTGTTTTTAGAACGTCTATTTAATATTTGTACTATTCTTTGAATTTCCTTATCTCTACCAATTACAAGATCAAGTTCGTTATTTTTAGCTTTATTTGTAAGATTTGTACCAAATGTATCTAAAAATTTCTTCTTTTTATTTTGCTTTGTATTTTTTCTTTTTTCTACTTTTACTTTTTTTCTGGAATTACTAGATTCTTCTTCTTTATCATCTTTCCTATTATTAATATTTTGACCAGGAAACATATTAGAAAAAATTGAACCAAGTGGAATTGCTGCTCCTGATATTTTAGGAGAACCATCAATGTCAGGATCATCAGAGTTTTCAAAAGTGATAGCTCCTTCAATATTTTCAATATCTTCTAAATTGATATTTTCAGCTAAATCTTTAAATAGAGTCTCAAATTGTTTTGTCATATCATTAAGATTTATTTTGTCTTTTGATAAGATATCATTTTGTTTTGATAATACATCAGTTGGATTAATACCTTTATTTTTAGCACAATCGTAACAATATCCTTCCATAGACTCTTTACCATTTTCTATTTTTTTATAAAAAAGTATTGCTGGGTTTTTATTACATTCTGAACATAACATACTTTAAATTCCTCATTTCTTAATAAAATTCAATATTATATATAATACCCTAAAAATGAGTAATAGTCAATAAATTTAACAATTTTAATTGATAATTTTAAATAAAAATGTTATAATAAAAATGTTATAACAAAATAATCAAATGAAGAGGAAAAATGATGAAAGTAACATTACCAGAAAAAAGTAAAATAAGAAAAAGAGATTTAATTATATATGTATCTATAATGATAGTGTGTATTATTTCAATAATAATAGCTTTTTATGTTCAATTTTATGCAAGAATTGATATAATAAATCTTTTTGGTGTAAATACAAATCAAGAGTTTGGAAGTAAGACTGATGAACAAAAAGAAATATTAAAATCAGAATTTGATGATATTTTCACTAATAGTGTTCAAAATGATGAAAGTAGAAATTCTGATAAGAAAGCTAATAAAGATAAAGAGCTAGTATATGTAGGATATGAGAAAAAAGAAAATAAAACAAACAGTTATGATATAGAAGTAAATATACCTCATATTAATATAGAAAGTGACGTAATAAATAAATATAATGAAGAAATAGAGAAATTATTTATAACCAAAGCAGAAGATGTACTAAAAAGTGAAAATAAAAATACTATTTATACTGTCGAATTTGTAGCCAATGTACAAGAAGATATATTATCACTTATGATACGTTCTAATTTAAAAGAAGGACTAAGTGCACAAAGAGTAATTATACAGACATATAACTATGATTTGAGAAACAATAAAGAAATAACTTTAGAAGAAATTTTAAGAATAAAACAATTAGATAAACAAGCAGTTCAAAGTCAAATAAGAAAAGAGATAGAAGTAGAACAAAAGAAAGTAGAAGACTTAAAGAAATTAGGATATAATATTTATAACAGAGATATATCAAGTGACATATATGAAGTAGACAAAACTACAGAATTTTACTTAACCGAAAATACATTGTATATTCTATATGCATATGGAAATGAATCATTTACAAGTGAAATAGATTTAGTTATACTATAATTTCTCATTTTGGGGTCGCGTCTTAAAATGGGAATTCAATATAAAAGCTTAATATTAATTATTGGGGAAGATATAACAATGAAAGATAACTTAAAAACAAATATAAAGGATATAATAAAAAATAATCAAAAAAAGATAAAGATAATAGGTATTTTAATAATATCTATTATTTTATTGATAATGGTGCTAGTTGCTATATTTAAAGAACAAAGTAAACAAAAATATATTGGATATAATGGAAAAAATTTAAAAGAAAGTAAATATCCAGGATATAAAAAATTAATAGATGAGTTACAAGAAAGGCATCCAAATTGGACTTTTACATTATTTTATACCAAATTAGATTGGGAAGATGTAATAGAAAATGAAGGACATTCTGATACAAGAAGAAATCCACTTAATGTAATTCCAGATTCTTCTTATTATCCAGAAGACTGGAAATGCGAGATTGATAAAAATAAAGCTTTTGATAATGGGACATGGCTGTGTGCTTCTAATAAAGCAATTAAACATCAAATGGATATAAGAAATGTTTTAAATGAAGAAAATATATTTCAGCTGAAAGAATTGAATTATGTAAAAAATAGTCAAACAGAAAAAGGAATTAGGGAAATAATAAAGGGAACTTTTTTAGAAAAGGATAGTGTAATACAAGCTTTACTACAGGCAAGTCAAAATGCTAATTTAGACCCATATTTTGTAGCATCTAGATTAATTCAAGAGCAAGGAAGAAATGGAACAGTTTTAGCAAAAGGTTATAAGTATAAAGAGAATATTATTTATAATGTATTTAATGTGAAGGCGTCTGGAAATTCAACAACAGAGATACTAGAGAATGCTGCTAAATATTCATATGATCAAGGCTGGGATACAATGGAAAAGTCTATTATAGGAGGTATTGAATTTGTTAAGAAGGGATATATCAATAGAGGACAAAATACGTTATATTTACAGAAATTTGATATTGTAAAACAAGATGGTAGTTTATATACCAATCAATATATGCAAAATTTAATGGCACCAAAATCTGAAGCGAGTAATATGCTAAAGATATATAAGGCTTCAGGTACAGTGGATTCTAATTTGAATTTTATTATTCCTTTGTATGAGAATATGCCAGAAGAAATAGAATGAAAAATCAGTGTTAAACTAATTTGTATATAAAAAGAGAAGCGGTCGCTTCTCTTTTTTGAAAATAAAAGGGGATGTTTTTAAATTCAAATCAGTATTACTTACTGACTATATTTGGATTTTAACAATTAATTTTGTCCATTGTGTGAACTTAAAGTGAAAAATATATAAAACTAATTGTAATAAATCCATTCCCATTTTAAGACCCGACCCCAAAATGAGAAATTTTTATGGTTGTTCTCCTAAAGTAATTGTTAATTCTTTTTCTTTACCATCACGATTTACTTTGATTTTCATTTCATCACCAATTTGGTGTTTGTTTTTTATTTCGTTTAATTCATCCATTTTTGTTATTTTTTTGCCGTCAGCTTCAATTATAACGTCACCAATTTTAATTCCGGATTTTTCTCCAGCTGAAAAGTCATCTACAGATTTTACATATATACCTTGCACTAAATTGTTTGCTTTGGCAATTTGTTCATTTAAGTCCATACCAGATATTCCTATGTAAGGTCTTTTTACTTTGCTGTATTGAATTAATTGTGATGTTATATCAGTTGTTGAATTTATTGGAATAGCAAATCCCATTCCTTCAATTCCTGTTCCTGAAAGTTTTAAAGTATTAATTCCAATAACTTTACCTTCAGAATTTACTAAAGCACCACCACTATTACCAGAGTTAATAGCGGCATCTGTTTGAATTAGTGTGAATTTTTTTCCATCTGTGTCTGTAACCTCTCTATTAACAGCACTTACAACACCACAAGTAATACTACTTTGCATACCTAATGGATTGCCAACAGCCATAGCAAATTCACCAACTTTTATATTATCTGAGTCAGCAAATTCAGCTTTTGCAAGATTGTTTTTTTCAATTTTGATAACAGCTAAATCTGTTTGTTCATCTGTTCCTATAATTTTTGCTTCATATTCAGTTTCGTCGTTAAATAAAGTAACTGTTATTTTTGTAGCTTCTGAAACTTCATAATATGATTCGGAAGATGATGTATTTACTATATGGTTATTAGTTAAAATATATCCGTCATCACTGATGATAATTCCTGAGCCACTTGCAGTTGCTGTAGAGTTTTGTGTTTGATTTCTAAAGATAGATATAGGTGAATTTACATTATATTGTACTTGAATACCAACGATTGATGGTAATATTTTATTTGCTGCATAAATAGACGTATCTGAATAATTAGATAATGAAGTTTGGCTAATGTATCCAGAAGAGGTATTTGAATTTGATGTGCTACCACTAATATTAGATGATGGGCTTAATAATTTATTTTTTATTGAAGGAATACCAAAACAAGTTCCAATAACAATAGAACATCCTAGTATACCACTAAAAAATGGTAGTAAAAATCCTCTTGCAAATCCATTTCTTTTTTTGGATGATGTACTTGTATTATAAGATGTTTTATATGTACTTGGGTTTTGTACTGTTTTAAAATTTGATGAATTATTTTCTTTTTCTTCCATTTTTAATAACCTCCTAAGATAGATATTATTAATATAATATCCTAATATATAGATATAATACAATAGCTTTGTGAATTTTATGTGAAAAAAATTAGATTTTTTGTGACTAATTTTTGA
>CAQRYF010000030.1 GCA_948875265.1 uncultured Clostridia bacterium | reverse complement strand
TACTAAATGGATTTTATTAATATTTTTATCTTTTATTATTTTTCCATTTCCTATCGCCCTTGAAAATGTTGTTTTCCCTGTTCCATTTGGTCCATATATGAAAGTAAAATTTTTTTCTACATTTAATTTTATATTTTTATTACTTTTTAAATTCTTATATTCATACTCCATTTTATATACCCCTTTATAATTTTATCATCTTATTTTAAAAAATTTTGTCGAAACTTGTCTTTTATTATCAAAAAAAGCAAAATAATTATGCAATTTCGTTCTATTACATATTATTTTGCTTTGCTTTTGTTATTTATATATATCATTTATTGACTTTAATCTCTGTTCCATCATCCATAATTTTAACTATTTTGCTAAAATCTTTTGCACCTATATGTGCATAATAACTTCCACCATCAATATAACATGACTCACATTTGCAAAAAACTAAATCATGCACACTTTTTGATTCAATTATATCTCCGCATTGTAAGCATTTTATTTTCATATCAACAACTCCTAAAATTATATAAAACTATCTGGAACTAAACCTAAATTATTAATAATTTCATTTGATCTTTCTAAGCAATCATGCATTTCAATAACTTCTCTATAATCCCATGTTTTCAATTTTGTTTCTATATCTCTAATACCTTTTGATTCTTTTTTTATCTTCTCTATTTGCTTTTCATCAGATACTGCTACTATCGCTTGCACAGCAAAATTGTTGGTTGCTTTTTGCAAGTTTAATATTAGACTATCTATACTTCCATGTGTTTGCACTTCAAATGCATATATAACTTTACCCATATTCCCTATTTGTGCCTGCCATATTGCATCTACTACAGCTCCATCAGCTATTTTCACTTCTGATTTACTTTCAAATCCTAACCATTGTCCTATTTCTACTATTTGATTAATTATATCATTATGAATAAATTGCTTTTCATCTTTTTCTATCTGTATATCATCAATTGTTTCTATTGATTTTTCTTTCTTTGAAAATGGATAAATAATATCCCAGAACATGTAATCTACTACTAATAAATCAACATTTGCAATATTTTCTTTTTCTAATTCATCTTTTATTTCTTTTGCTATTGAACAAAGTCTTTTATAGTTTTCGCCAGTATATTGATAATTATAAACTGGAACACTTTCAACATCTAAATATCTAAAACAAGCACAAGTAATTTTATTACAAATAACATATTCATTCGGATTAATATAACTCAATAGTTCACTCATACTAGATGGTCCTATATGTTTTATATTTGTATAGAAATTATTCCATCTTTCTACTATATCTCTAGTTCCATATAATAAATCTATAAGCATTTTTTTTACATTGTTAAATCCATTAGATTCAATAATCTTATCAGCAATATATTTTTTATTTCCCCACACTATCATTGACCAAAGCTTTCCAATATACTCAACAAACTCATCTTCTGTCATTGTCTTAAGTCTTTCTTCTGTCCAAGATTGATAGTATTGTTTTCTCTCATTTCTTTCATTAATTGCTTCTATGTCTCTAATTTTTGATACATGTTTTTTATATTCTTTTATTGAATTGATCAATTTTTTACTATTCATAAAGATTTCTCCTCTTATTCTCTTTTCTATTTTATATACTATAATTAGTAATTAATACTTCTTTAGTTATATTCATTTTACTTTTTGAATGATAATTTGAATTGTTATAATTATAATCTAAATAGTTAATATTATATTTATTTTCTATAGCCCAATCTATTAAAATGTTATTTTTTTCGCCTCTATGTTGAGTTACATTTGAAAGAGCAAATTTTATATTCCTTTCATTTAATTTATCTATGTATTTTAATAAATCCTTTTCATCTTTTTCTGTCCAATTATTATTTTCATTATAACTTGCATCTCCTAAAAAATAAGGTGGATCAAAATAACAAAAATCTTCTGGTGTTAAGCTATCTATTTTAAACTTTTTAAAATCCTCATTAATAAAGTCTACATTCTTATTTTTTAACTTTTCACAAAAAGCTAGTAAGTTTTTTCTAATTGAGCCATTAAAGTCTCTTTTTCCTACTGGCATATTAAATTCTCCAGCACTATTAAATCTAATTTGATGATTAAATCCATATATAATTAAAGTTAGAAATTTAAATGTTTTCTCATCAGAGTCTTCTTTCATTTTATTGTAATCTTTTCTTAATTTTAAATACTTATCTTTATTATAACTTCCTAATCCTGCTGAACTGTTGCATTTATAATACTTATATCCATTTATATATGTATTACTAAGATTATATTGTAAAATAATATCATCCAATTTATTAATAATTTGAGTATATGAATATGTTTTAAATAAATTTAAAACATTTATTAAATATTTCTCCTTATCTACAGCTATTACTTTATTAGCATTTATATTAACTCCTACATTTCCTCCACCACAAAAGTAATCAACAAAAGTGTTTACTTCGGTTGGAAATCTTTTAGTCAATTGTTCTAATAGTTTATACTTACCACCAACATAATTTAATGGAGATTTTGCAAATTCCTGATTAATGTTTAATTCATAAGAAAGTTCTTCATTTTCTTGTTCACAAACCTCACATAAAAATAATCTTTCTTTATGGTTTTCTATATTCGTTTTTCCAGTTGTAAAAAAGTTAAAATCTTTCTCAAATACTTTCACTTTTCCTTTTTGATCTAGTATTTCTAATATTTCTGTATCAGATATCTTAGCTTGAGATCTCGAATTTCCCTTTTGCCCCATATTGTTATATGAAACAATAATATATTTACAATTGCAGTGTTCAATTAAATCTTTAAAAGCATTAGAAGCTTTATTAGTGCAATAATTACTTTTTATATTGCTTCTATCCATTTTCTTTGCTACACCATACACTTTAGGTTTTTTCCATTCTGCAACATTTTCTAAAAGATGGTATGCATCTCCATATTGTCTTGAATTGTATGGTGGGTCAATATATGCTATATCAGCTTTTACTTTTTTTACTAACTCGTTTGAGTCCATATTGTATATTTCATTTTTTATTTTTGGATTTTTATCAATGTCTAAAGCAAACATTTCAAAATTGTCTTGTAATTTTTGTTTTTTTCTGTATGCATCATAATGTCCTACTGTATTCGCAATTTTATCCATAGAATATAATAAACTAGCAATTAATATATACTTTTCTCTTTCATTAATCTTATTACTGGCATATTTTTTTTCTATATCTTCTCTTATATATCCAATTTTTTTACAATCATTTTCACTAAAATATGTATTTTTATATGTCTTTGAAAAGTAATTATCTTCAACATTATAAATATCATTATATTCTTTAATAATTTTTTCAACTTTTTTTTCACTAAACTTTTCATTTCCTAAAAAAGCTCTATATACACAATAATTTGATTTTAACATATCATTTATATATATTTTTTTACCTTTTTCATAAAAATAATTTGATACAACTCCAGTACCACCAAAAACATCAAAAATTGATTCGAATTCTCCACAATTTTTTTCTATTGTTTCATTTATAAAATCTAATAATTTATATTTACTTCCTAAATATCTACGATTATTAATATTAAATTTTTTCATTTGCATTTCCTTTCTATGCATCTAACGCATCTCTTTTTTATTATATAAATAAGTATAAAAATAGTCAATCATTTTCCTTAAAATATTGATTTTTTCTACAAAAAATTATAAAATACTTATAAGTTAGAATGTTAGGGGGGGTACTATGCCAAAATGTTGGAGCTTAAGTACTACTATTCGAAATCCAAAGAGGAATATTCCTTTTCTTAGAGTGCTTAATGAATTTGAAGGAATTGAATTTAATGAAGATGTTCAATCTGCTTTTTTTAAACGTTTAATTCAAACTAAAAATTATAAACCTGAAGGTTTACCAGAAGAATTGCAACAATTATTTAAAAAGCAAGGCGATATTACAGACGAGGAATTAGAATATTTACTTAGTCAAGTTCATTATAAAAATAAAGAATATAATGATAATCAAGAAAAGATATATGCAATGAGAGGGAGAACTGCAATAGGTAACTTAAATAAAATGGGAC
This sequence comes from uncultured Clostridia bacterium, assembly GCA_948875265.1. Lineage (GTDB taxonomy): Bacteria > Bacillota > Clostridia > TANB77 > CAG-508 > CAG-269. The sequence goes on along the minus strand of CAQRYF010000030.1, from coordinate 15,772 downwards.
TTGCTGAAGCTAAGCAGAATGCTCCTGTTAAAATATTTGATTTAGGAAAAAGTATGCTTTCTGACTCTGTTGACTTTGAAAATATTATGTTTAAATATTTTTTGAAATGGCAATTAAATAATCCTATAGAACGTGGTTTCTCAAATTTTGATATTATTCCTTTTATTGCAACATTACATGTTATAAATAAAGTCAATATTTATTGTTATGAAAATAATATGAAGGCAAAAGGACTTTCTTCTGAAGAATTTGCTTTTTTTATTCCTACACTAACCAATTACAGAGATATTGATAATGTAGTATGTAAAATTATAGATTTTAGAAAAAAAACCGAATCACTCTCAAAACCAGAAAAGAAGGATTTTATTGACAACTTTTCTAAACAACTTGTTATAGATTCCTTTAATGTTGATCAAAATGATACTGCAACAATAGATACATGGATAAACAATTTATATGATTATGGGGATTCTATAAGAAGATATTTTAGACAAACTGGATTAGTATATTATAGAGGAAATGGTTATTATACTGATTTATCACCTTCAAGAATTGTTGAAATTAATTCTATATTAAAAAATTTCACTGGTGCTTCATTACATTTTGATAATGCCGATGAATATATTAATTATCTTGGAGATATTTCTTTGCCAGCATTGCCTTGGGAAAATATTGACACATTAAATCAAATATATAAAAATTTAATTTTTCAGGCTAGCAATTTGCAAGACCTTATTAAAAATCAATATGGAAATCAATCATTACACTCATACACTTTTACTTACATGACTTTTAGTAATGCTAATGAAGCTAACATTGAAATTTCTAAATTAAGAGAGAAAATTAATATTTTAAAATATGATTTATCTATTTTAGAAGAACGTAATCTCAAAAATCTTAACTTTTATATTGAAAAATTAAATGCTTTAGCTACTCGACGTAGAGATACATCTGGTCAAGACCCTTTACTTTTAGAACAATATTCAGCATTATCTTTGATGGCTCTAGATGATGCAAAAGAGATTCATCCAAACTATACTTTAGGTGATGATAACTTACCTACCTTCACTGCAAAGGGTAATGTCCCTGATATTGAATGTTACTATGAAACCTTTAATATGATTTGTGAAGTTACTTTATTAAAAAGTAGAGATCAATGGTTTAATGAAGGACAACCTGTAATGCGACACTTTAGAGATTTTGAAAATAAGAGTCCAAAAGATAATTATTGTTTATTTATTGCTCCATTATTACATAGAGATACTGCAAATACTTTTTGGATGAGTGTAAAGTATGAATATGAAGGTTCAAAACAAAAAATTATTCCTTTTTCAATATCTCAATATAATTCCATTTTAGAAATTGTTTTAGAACTTAATAATAAAAACTATAGAGTAAAACATACTGATTTCAAAAATCTTTTAGAAAACTTATATAATAAAAGTAATTCTTCTTCAAATTGCGATGAATGGTTATCTGATTTTGATAATATAATAAACAATTGGAAATATGAATTGACTACTAATTTATCATAACATAAATCAAATGCAAAATTTGTCATAATTTCTGCATTTGATTTTTTTGATATTATTTTTATATTATAAATTAACTAATTTATTTGCTATTGCTTATATCTTTAAAATTAGTTATTTTCTTCTAATAATAGATACTATTTACGTTTAAAATAATCTTAGTATTCAATCCAACAAAATATTAGAAAATGTGATATCTTTGAGTAATACTTTATCATAAAAAAATTTTCTCAGCTAACTAATATTTTTTATTTTAATTCAATTTTTCCAAAAAAAATTATCATAAGGATAACCTGCTTCAATATATAACTCCGTCAATTCCATCTTATACTTCTCTAATAATTCCAAATACTTTTGTTTAAATACATTTTTGCAAATCCACTCAACACCTTTACTAGAAATTATAACTTTATTATTAACTAATAAGTTATATTCTCCTACCCCACTATCACACATTTTCTTTATAGCTTTTCTAACAGTAATATCTTGTCTATTAAAATACTCACATAGTTGTTTTATATCCATATCTTCATTCCACCAATTTTCATTATGTTCTATTTTTAACAACTCTTCATATTGTTTTATTCTAAGTTTAAAAAATTCTATATCAGCATCTATTAAAGATTTTTCTTTTTGAAAATAGACTTGAGTTAGCCAGTAGTACCCTTCAATCAAAACAAAATATTTTCTACTTCTAATTTTTTCACTTCTCCATCTACAAGTTTGATGTTTTTTTGTCATAACATCTATTGCTCTTCTTAAATCTAATTCTGATATTTTTTTACCATTTTTAGTTGTTATCCCCAATATATGTAATCTCTCTAAAATTTTATTGTATGATAAAAAAATACTATCGAAAAATTGCTCTGAATCCACCTTCATTTTCATCACTTCCTTTTTGTGCAAATATCTTAATGCTAGTTTACTAAGCATTAAGATTTAGCAAAATTGATTTTGCTTGAATATAGGTAATATTTTTTATTACCTAATATTCACCAGCTTGGTGTTTTGACACCCTTTTCGCTGTTTAGGACAAAATGCCCTAATACCCTTGTTGCTCTCCGAGGGACTTTTTTTCAAAATATTTTCAAAAAAGTTCAAATTTCTAAACTAAAAATTTGAACTTTTTTGCTTTACTTTTATAGCCAAATATACTATAATAAATTTAGATTTTGGATTAAGTTAGCATTTAGTTTTGTCGCTTGGGCTAGCTTTTTCTTTTTGATTTTCATCATATCTTTTTAGTTCAATTCCATAACACATTTGATATAGTTTTTGAATAATTGCATCCGATAATTCTTTATCATTACTTTGCTTGAATCTATGTAATAAGCCTTCTTTATCAAACTTAGTTGTTATAATAATTGGTAACTTATTTTCATTTCTATTTTCTATAATTGTATATAGTTTGTCTAATGCCCAACTACTAATTTTTTCTGTTCCTAAATCATCTATTACAACTATATCTACATTAGAAAATAGTTCTATTAACTCATTTTCTGACTTTGAATTATCATTAAAAGTTTCCTTTATCATATCCAATAATGATGTTAATCTTCCCATTAAAACTAATTTATCTTTTTCTATCAATTTATTTGAAATTGATGCTGCTAAATGTGTCTTTCCTACTCCAGAATTTCCAGTAATAATAAGTCCATTTTCCTGCTTACTTTCGGTACATTTCTTTGTATAATCTTTTGCAATCTCTACTTCTTTTTTATTAACATCTGTTACTTTAAAATTCTTAAAATTATAATCCTTTAGCCTTTTACTAATATAATTTTTAGAATAAAATTGACTAATCATTTGTCTATAATGTTCTTTCTCTTTCTTCTCTTGAATTTTAAAATCTACATCTTTCCAATAGTTTTTGGATTCTTCACAAGTACATCTTTCATATTCAATTAATTCTGAAGATACATTAGTATATAGATAATCCAAGCCAATTGGCTTTAAGTCTTTTCCACAAAACTTGCATTTATTGTGGAAATTCTTTTGGCAATTTTCATGTTTTGTATTCTCTAAATCCATTGTTATTTTCATTCTCCTTTCTTGTATTTTTTTCTTGTGTATTATCTTCTATTGCATTATTTTCCGTTATTGTAACGTTACTTTTTTCTTTTTCACTTTTCAATTTTTCACGATATCTTTTTTGTCTTATTCTATTTTGTTCTTGATATTTTTCAGTCGCTTCAACACTTTGCTATTTACTCCAATTTTTAATTTTATATGCTCCTTCTTCTATAATTAGCATATTTAATTCTTGAAATTTTTTAATAATTTTCTCCATTTTTTTCTTAGACTTTCCCATAATCTTTGAAAAATTTTCTATTGTCATTGGTATATTTTCACCTATTACTAACTTTCCTTTACAATTACATTCCATAGCAATAGTTATTAACTGAATCCATACTCTAAAATATGTGTCTCCATAAGTTTCTTTTAGTAATATTTGAATTTTTCTATTTGAAAATATTTTAATTTCTAGTTTTAACCATTGTAAATTATACATATCCTCCTTTCCCCACTTTCCTTACAACCTAACTTATAGATTGCTGTTCCATATTTTCTAAATATTCATCTAGTGCTTGTACTCTAAATAAATATTTTCCACCAACTTTTGAACATGGTATTTGTTTTCTTCTTACTAATTGATTTACCAACCAATAAGAAATGCCCAAATACTCTGCTGCTTCTTTCATCGTTAGTGTTGTTCTTTGAACTTTTTGTAATTCCATAGTCTCACCTCCAGATTTTTAGCAAATTTGCATTGACTTTTGTTAACATTTGTATTATATTGTGTATAGTTAACTTTGTAAATACTTTATTGTTTATTTTGATAGCAAGTTAACTCTTAATGATTTTATAAGTTGTTAACGGAGGAATTATGAAAGAAGATAAAGTAAATAGCAATATACACATTTCCATTAATAATGGAGAAGAAATCAAACATATAACTTTATTGTATGGTGATCCAGATCGTAAATTACCTGAAGGTGTTTCAGTTTTAGATATTATAAAAGATTGCTTAACTGAAGATGAATATAAAGAATATGAAGAATTATTTACTGAACATTTAAAAACCAAACCTTTTACTAATGAAATAAAAAGAAAGATAGATTATTTAGATATACCTAAAAAATTGCATTACTATGAACTAGGCGAACTTTCAAATTGTCATTTTTTTATAAAAGACCATTTCTCAATTTATGATAGGGGAACAAATTTAATTGATTTTTTAAATACAAATTTCTCTAATTTTGATGAATACTTTGTTTGGTTTACTAAATTTTTTACTTCTTATATAAAATATTTTGAAAAAAGTGATATAGAGAATTTAAAGGTTGATAAGTCTTATAGTTATGATGAAATTGAAAATTTAGGACAAAAATACTTCAAATTAATAAAAAAAGATGCCATAAAAGTTCAAAGAATCTACTCTGAATTTGTTGACTACACTTTCAATAAACATCCTCTTGAAAATTCAAGAACAATGACTAATCAGATGAGATTTTATATTTACTACACCTCACATTTTAAAACACTAAATCCATATGTTACTGATTTTAAAATAGATGATGCTTTTAATTATAAAATTTTTCCTGAGTATTTTGAAACCAGTGAAGATAAATTATTAGAATTTTTTACAACTGGTCAACATTTTGCTGATGTATATTCTGAAACTAATGCAACAAGTTCTAGTGTTTATACCATACTTTATATTACATTATTTAAATTTGTAGAAGAAAATAATTATATAATAAAAAAATGTAAAAATTGTGGTAAATACTTTATAACAGATAATCCTCGCATTAATTATTGTAATAATTTATTCAAAGGCAAACAAACTTGCAGGGATATTGGTAATCAAATTGCACAAAGAATTAAGCAAGAAAATGACAAAATTTATGGTAAATATCGTAAAATGTATTCTAAAAAAGCTATGTTAGTTAAACGTAACCCTGATATAGAAGTTTATAAAAAGGATTATGAAAATTGGAAAAAAGAAGCTAAAAAATTTATGGATGACATTAGGAATGATAAGAAAACTTATGAAGATTTTGATAAATGGTTAGATTCTAATAATTAAAAGTACATATTATCTACGTACTTTTAATTATTTTTTAAATAAATGGAATATGATGAACTTCTAGTCCTGAATCAGGTCCTCCAAATTTATCAGTTATTCTATTAGCCATATCAATATATTTTTTTATTTTAAACCCATTTATATCTTTATTGAATTCATTCATGTTATTATACACTTTTTTTCTTGGAAGATAATACAGACATATCGTATTATCTGGGTTAATTTTCTCTCCTTCAGAAACTTGAAAATATTCGTAAAGTATAAAGTCCATAGCATGTGCATATCCAAGTAAATATGCTGCATCAAATATTCTGTTTTCTTTCATATACTCATTAAACAAATAATAATATGAATTTATTGAATTATCAATAAATTCAGGGTTCATATACTCCCCTGTTTCTTGTCTTGCCAATATTCTCTTTAATGAATGGATTATTCCATCTTGGTATAATATTGAATAAATTAGTAAAGAGTTTTTTTCCTTATGATACCTATTATTAGCTTTACTATGCTCATTTAAAGCAACTTCAAGTGCTGCATCAGTCATCAAATATAAGATGTCCGAATCTAAAATAACCCCCTCATCTATTAACTGATGTCTTATTTTTTCAATAAAATTTGATCCTATCGTATTAATTACAGTTACATTTTTATTTTTTAGTTTTTCTTTTAATCCATCATCTGGAGATACAATATAAAAGTGTGGTTTTAAGTCTCCAAGTGAATTATCTATAAAATGCCAAATTTTTTTAAAATCTTCATCTTCCATAGAGTATCCTATGAATAATACCGTTTTATTACTTAGTAAATTTTTTATTTTACTTCCAATTAAGTTAGTGTTTAATTCTTTATAACACTTATTGTAATCAGCTTCAGTCATTACCAAAGTTCCTATATTTTCAATAGTCCCATGTATTTTATATACTTTTCTTTTACTTTCATCTAATACTGAAATATCAGAATCATATACAATTGGAATACATCCACATTTTTCTTCAAACTGTCTATCCCAATTTGTAGTAATAATATCTTTGATTCCATATATGTCAGCTAATGGACAAAAGAATTTCTTCATTACATTATCTATTTCATTAAAACACTTATAATAATCAAATCTTTCCATTATTTTATTTATTAATTTCCTTCTACCGTTTGGCTTATTACAGTATTTAGTCATTAATTTAGGAAATGAATTATTATAATTTTCCCCCAATTCATTATTAATTTCAGAATACAAAGAAGACTTATAAACATTTTTTCCTTCTGTGCTAATACCTGCTCCAGCAAAAATAACAAGATTTTCATTTTTTATAGCTTCGATTATATCTTTTGGTACCTCAAATGCTCTATCATCACAATAAGCACACTTACATTTTTTTACTTTATTTTCTGCCATAATTTAAAAACCTCCAATCAATTTATTGAATTATATCATAAACAATATTGGTAATCCAGTAATTTCCAGATATTCGTCGCTTTTGTCTTACATAATTTGTCTAATTATATTATTTTTAAAGTTTCTTTTTGAAATCTATTGCATTTTGTTAACTATTATTATATAATGCTATTGTTAACAACAAGATACATACTCCTCCCACCCATAGGTATGCTCGAAAGGAGGTGAAAAGAGTAATGGCTGGGAGTATAGAAAAAAGAGGAAAAAATAGTTACAGGCTGACAGTATCTGAAGGTTTTGACCTAAATGTAAATACTATGATACACAGAAAAACAGTTCATGGAACTAAAAAAGATGCAGAAGTTGAATTATCAAAGTTTGTTACTGAAGTACAGAATGGTTTAGTCGTTGATGGTAAATCTCTTAGATTTTCTGAATTTACAGAAATATGGAAAAGAGATTATGGTTCAAAAGAACTTGCTCCTACTACATACAAGCGTTATTGTAGAATGTTAGAAACAAGACTTTTACCATACTTCGGACATTTTTATATTAACAAAATTAGACCAACTGACATTATGAAGTTTTATGATTTACTTGAGAAAGATACTCAGTTAGTTAGAAAAAGTGGTAACAATGGCGAAAAAACTAAAAAGCCTTTATCTGGCAAAACAATTTTAGAACACCACAGATTATTAAGAGCGATGCTTCATAAAGCAGTTTATTGGCAACTTATAGTGGCTAATCCTGCAGAACGTGTTCAAGCACCTAAAGCTAGAAAACCTAAAAGAAGATCTTATGATGATGAGCAAACTAAAATATTATTAGAAAATTTAGAACTACTTTCTATTGAAGATACTAAATATAAAGTTGCTATTATTCTTACTATCTTTACTGGTGTTCGCTTGGGCAAATTAATGGGACTAGAATGGCAAGATGTTGATTTTAAAAACGGAATTATTAGCATTAATCGTTCTAGTCAGTATCTATCAGATATGGGAGTTTTTACAAAAACACCTAAAACAGAGAGTTCCATTAGAGAGATTGCAATACCCGAATTTATCATTTCTTTACTTGAGGAATATAAGTTATGGTATGAAGAACAAAAATCGGTTTACGGCGAATTGTGGACTAATTCTGATAGGTTATTTGTACAAGCAGATGGCAAACCTATGCATCCTTCTTCGATTAGCAAATGGTTTGTTAGATATGTAAGTACGATTGGATTACCTATAATTAATTTCCACGGATTAAGACATACAAATGCAAGTTTACTAGTAGCACAAAATGTTGATATTGCTGTTATGTCTGCAAGACTTGGTCATGCACAAATTAGCACTACATTGGATTTTTATGTGCATCCACTACTTTCTCATAATAGAAAAGCTGGATATGCACTAGAAAACTTGTTATTACCAACAAGGTCTTAATTTTAGCTTTTTTCTAATTTTCACAAACGGAATTAAAGCCGTTACAATTTTCACGATACAAAACTAAAAGGCAACTAAATATGAAAATTTAGATTTCCCATTGCCTTTTATTTTATAAAAAAAGTATAAAATTTTAATGATTTTTTATTAGAATTTAAGTAGTTTGAGGCAGTTATTTTACCCAACTTTTACCCAATTCGACATAATAACATATAAAAATGACATTATTGTAAACAAATTTGAGACAACAAAAAAATCACTAAAACCGTTATAGTTCTAGTGATTAGAGTTTGGTTGCGGGAGTAAGACTCGAACTTACGACCTTCGGGTTATGAGTACTCTCTTATTCCCTCATTATCTCCACATCTCCCCATTTATAAACTTCACCAAAGCCATAACAAATGCATTTCTAGTCAAATCTATTCTTGATACTTCATTATGAGTTAAAATATTTATCCCACCCTTTCCTTTGCCTAATCCATCACCATCAAAAACTTTATCCATAACTTTACCTAATTCTGTTTCTTTTATCTCTTCTATGTATTTATCAGGTATTGGAAACCCCTGGCTTGTCCCTACACTTTGTAATCCATCTGAGTTTTCAATTACAACTGCATTTATATCAATCCAGTCACCTAGTAAGTCTGTTACTCCAGCTTCCGCTGCTACATAATAATCAACCTCAATATCATTCTTCTTCGCATATTCTCTTAGATTTTTTACTCTATTCTTTGCTCCTTGAAAAATCTCTTTATTTATTGGTTGATTCCCCACCTCTGAATTTACTGGAATTCCTTCGATTTCAACATCATCAAAATATTTTTCAAAAGCCTGTCTTGCTCCCTCTATTTTTCCTGGATTTTTTGTTCCTATTAGTACTTTCATATTGACTCCTCCTAATAATTAATTATATTTTATCAACATCTACACCTAATTTTCTAAAATTCTCATTAATTTTAGTCATATCCCTGTATCTCCCTTCTTTTATTTCAAAATGATAATTTTCCCTTTCTATATTTAGATGTTCTTCTTGCAGTTCCTTGTCAATATCATATGGAACTTTAATAAATTGAAAAGAAATATCTGAATTATATTTTTTGCTTCCATACTCTCCTTCTATAATTAAATAATTACTTTTTGTTGTTTCCAATACATTAGCATCTTTTTCAGAATTTCTAATCACATCAAATGAATTTCCCACACTACCAACATTTATTAATGTTCTATTATATATCTTCTCCATAAATGGATGATGAATATGTCCATATAGTACTACATCTGCTGTATTTTGTGACACAGTATTTTTACTTGGGGAAAACATTTTGAATTTTGTTTCTATAGTATCTTGAGTAATTATTGCTTTATAATCTACTTCTGGTGTTGCATGGAATAATCTAACAAGACTTCCACTCATATAAAACTCATGGCAAAATGGTAAGTTTAGTAAGTATTTTCTATCTTCTTCACTTATCATAGTTTGATTCCACGCCACCCTTCTTTGCTCTGTATCTGGTAATTTTTCTATTTCATGTTGCATTGAAAAGTGTCTATCGCAATTCCCCTATAATACTATTTCACATTTATTTTTTACTATTTCTATGCATTCCTTTGGATGTATTCCTTTAGCTATGGTATCTCCTAAACATATTATTTTATCTACATTTCTCTTTTCTATATCATTAATTGTTGCCTTCAACGCTTCTAAATTCCCATGTATATCTGATATTATTGCTATTTTCATATTTTGTTCTCCTATTAACTATTTAAAATAATACATCAAAAATTCTAATTATTTTCTATGTCTATATCTTCTATCTTATAAGAAGAAATTTTAAATTCATCTTTTTTGTCAAATCTTATCATGATTACTTTTGTATAATTATCTTTACTTGGCTTACCATATTCATTTATAATCATACTCGCTTTGCATTTCTTTAAAGTTTCAAAAGTATTCATAAATCCTATACCTGTTCCACCTTCATCTGCATGAGTAGTAGATGGCTTTTTACCTAAACTTGATAAAGTTTCTTTTTCAAATTCTACTCCAGAATCATACACATATAAACTATAAAATCCATCAATCATTCCTAATCTTACTAAAATACTTTTATTTGAACTATCACAATGATTAATTGCTATAATTGCATTTTTTATGTGATCTGCAATTAATATTTCTAAATCTTCCTTTGATATATGATTATTAATCATACGGTGTATGTTTCCAGTTATTTGTAGTTGAAAATCTATTTTATTTTTTATACATTCTGATTGCATATACTTTAACATATCATCTATTTCTATTATATTTGTTTTAGATAATTCAACTGTTGTAACTTTAAAAGCATCTTTTGATATCTTATTTAATCTTTTTCTTATATCTATTTCAGATGCCATTTCATTTTTCAACATTAATTCATTTAATTTGTATTCTAAAGCTTTTTGTTTGTGTGCTATTGAATGGCTCGTTTTACTAAAATTTAAATTCTCTTTTTCTAACTCTGCAATTTCATACTTCTTCTTTTCTAGTTCTTCCTTTGTCTCATTTAAGTCTTTAACTAACATTTTTTGTTTATAATATAATTGTAATGCTTTTTGGATTGTAATGAACATAATTATACAAAAGATTATTAAACCAAACAAAAAATTACTTGTATAATTTTCTTTATAATTAGTTAATATTATAACCGTAAATAATATTATTGAACTTATATTTAAAATCAGTACATCAAAATATTCATTTTCTAATTTATTTTGTAAGAATGATAAACCTTTCTTGATTCTCTTGATTTTAAGAAAGTAATATATAAATACTATATACATTATAAGTATAATAACTAAATTAATATAATCACTCTTTATATTAATCATTACATTTGGTATGAAACTTATTATTATAGCTATCAGAAGTAAAATATAGTTAATACTTAATGAAAAAACTATAATCAATATTGAATATCCTAAGTTACTTTTTGTAACTTTGTAAAAAACTAGACTTGTCATTAATGTTATAAATATTATACTGTAAGAATATCCAAATATCTCCTTTATAAGTTTGCTTATAATTGAGATAAAAATCATACTAGCAAATACAATTAGGATGTTTTTTAGATTGATATGCATGTTTTTGTTTGTAACTCTTATAGCAACATAACATGTACATATACTAATAAAATAAATTTTTATAATATCTGCAATAATTTTTATATCTTCTAATTCCATTATAAAATTCATATTTAAGTTCTTCTCTTTCTTTTTTCTACATTATATAAAAAAATAAAAAGATAATCAATACAAGGTTATCTAATCTTATATGATTATCTTTATTTTTTATGGTTGATATTAAATCCATCGACTAACCCATTTGCTAAGTGCTTCAATCCATGCTTTCATCTAAATCACCACCTTTTCCTACTACGTTTACCTCCTGTCGCCAATTAAAAAATACCATTTATTACTTACAAATAAACGGTATCTAATAATAGAAAAAAATGGCGAAATATGACGAAAACTAAAAAAATCTAGTATTTATATACTAGATTATCTTTTTTATTTTATCAGCATAATAATAAATGAACTCCATAGGTGTTGGTATTCCTGTTTCATAATTAACTATAGCTGTATAATGAGTCGTTAAATCTTCTATTGATGAAACTCTCCACGCATGTATAATTGCATTTTGTATTCCATTTGTAATAGTATTTCCTGACTTTTTATGTACTTTGGTTAAATACTGAATTACATTTACGCTTCTATTTTCGTTTTGTATTAAATATAATATAGCATCATGCATATATTATCTTCCCTTTAACTTTGCTGATACACCTATTAAGTCTAATTCATGATATATGCAATCTGATATCTTGTTTTCACTTTCTTTTAACTCTTCTTTTAGCATATCTACAGTTTGCTTTGGAGCTAATTCTCTGAGATTAAGAAATTTATTTAGTACATTATTACACGAATAATTCGGGTGGTCTTTGTACAATATAAGGTCTACTCCATTTCTATGAAGAATATCATATGTTCTTTTTGAATTCACATGAGTTGTTACAATTATAACTGGCTGATAATTCAAATTTAGCTTTCTTATATTTGATAAGAATTCTAAGGAATCTGTATTTCCTGTTGTGCTATTGTTTAATTCTAAATCTAATACTATTCCTTCTGGGTGTTTTAATTTTACATATTTTAAACCTTCTTCATCTGAATCTGTTAATCCGACTAATTCTACATCTTTTCTACTTTTAATACATTCAACAAAAGCATTACAATCATTAATGTCATCCTCTATGATTAATATTTTCATAGGTTTGGATTTCATATACACTCCTCCCTTTCTCTACTTACTATCCATAATATACCATAAAACCTCATAGAACACCATATTACTGTGCAATATTTTACTATTTAATTATTGTTTTTTTATTATAAAATGAACAATATGTGTAAGGAGTGTTTGTTATGGATATTAATAATAGTATAGATAACTTTGATTTAGAAAAAATCGAACAAATTGAAAGAGGTAAAAGAATTAAAGAAATTAGAGAAAATGAATTACATATGAATAAAACTCAATTAGCAAAAGAAATTGGAGTTTCTGGTCAATTTTTAGGATTAGTTGAAGAGGGAAAAGGTAATTTAGTATACAAAAGTATTAAAAAGCTAAAAAACTTAAGTGGTCACTCATCTGATTATATATTGTATGGCCTTGATGATACAATTATAAAAGGAACAAAGAAATGTTTAGAGAACTATAGCGAAACTGAAATTATTAATGCTATAAAAATAATTAAAAATATCACATTTTTTATAAAAGATAATTAATCTTTTATGTATTTTTTATGTTATTTTGCATATATCGTATTGACTGTTTGCTCTTTTTTTGTTAAAATGTTTCACATAAAGTATTATTAAATATACTAAAAGGTGGAATATTATATGTTTATGAATTATTTGATTTATTTAAATACTCTTTCAAAAGAAGAAAAACTTGAACAATTTATTGTAATGATACTTTCTCTTATAGGCTTATTAGTTGTTTATGGATTAATTAAATTTTTAAAATTAAAATTTGCTAATGGAAAGAATGATACTTTATTTCAAAAATTTCTTAACAAATTCTAATTTATATTTTTTAAAGATTCTATAATATATTTAATTTATCTATAAATCCTTTATATATTCTTTTAATATATCATATAGTTTATGTGTCGGTAATCCCATTATTGTAGTATAATTACCATTTATTTTCTTAATGTGTACACAAAATTTTCCTTGAACTGCAAAGGCTCCTGCTTTGTCTAAAGCCTCTCCAGAATTTATCCATTTTATTATTTCTTCATTAGACATTTCCTTTATATACACTTTTGCTATATCATGTTCTATTTTTTCAATTTCCTTACCTTCTTGACTTATCAATACTGATATTGCAGTAATTACATTTACACTTGAGCCACTAAATCTTTGTAACATGTTAATTGCTTCTTTTTTATCTCTTGGCTTTCCATATATTTTATTATTCTTTTCTACAATGGTATCTGCCCCTATAACAATTCTATTACCCTGAGTCTTATTGTACGCTTCCTTTGCTTTTTGATATGATAACCTTTCTACTTGCTTCTCAATATTTAGATTACTGTCAATTATTTCTTCTATATCACTCACTATAACTTCATATTTATTTATCCCTATTAATTCAAGCAATTGTTTTCTTCTTGGTGATGCAGAAGCTAATATTATTTTAAAATTATCCACCTATTTTCCCTCCTTATTAACCTAAAGCTATATCTAGTATCATCATAATTATAAATCCTATCGCTACTCCTATAGTTCCTATATTAGAATGCTCTCCTTCCTGTGATTCTGGTATTAACTCTTCTACTACTACATATATCATAGCACCTGCTGCAAATGATAATATATATGGTAATATTGGTACTATCATACTAGTAATTAATATTGTAACCATTGCTGCAATAGGTTCTACAATACCAGATAATGTACCATATGAAAATGCCTTTAATTTTGATACTCCTTCACTTTTTAATGGCATTGATATTATAGCACCCTCTGGAAAATTTTGTATTGCTATTCCTATTGATAATGCAATTGCTCCTGCTAGTGTCATTCCTGTATTACCTGCTAACACTCCTGCAAATACTACTCCTACTGCCATTCCTTCTGGTATATTATGCAACGTTACTGCTAAAACTAACATTGTGGTGTTTTTTAATTTAGATTTTATTCCTTCTGGTTTTTCTTTATCTAAATGTATATGTGGTATTATAGAATCTAATATTAACAAAAATACTATTCCTAATAAAAAACCTATTGATGCTGGAACCCATGAAATTTGACCTTGTTCTTCTGCCATTTCTATTGCAGGATTTATCAATGACCATATTGAAGCTGCAATCATTACACCTGCGGCAAATCCTAACAATACTTTTTGTACTGAAGCTTTAATATTATTTTTCATAAAAAATACCATTGCTGATCCTAAGGATGTCCCTAAAAATGGTATTAGTAAACCTATTATTACATTTCTATTCATCTTTTTATCCTTTCTAATTTTACATGTATTATATCATATTTTATGAATAATTATCCAATTTTCTCATATAATAATAAAAAACCTATTTAAAAGTATTGACATTTACCTTTTTTGGTAGTAAAATTAATATTGCATAAACATCGCGGGGTGGAGCAGTTGGCAGCTCGTCGGGCTCATAAACAGAGTAGCACCGAAGAATTGCTAAAGTTCAAAGCCGTTGATAGAACACAAAAACATTGAAAATTATATATTTTGCTCAAACCTTTAATAAAACTTTTAAGCTTATTAAAACTTAATAAAAATGATTAAAATTTAAATGATAAAGGGACATTAAAGGGACAAAAAAAGCACAATATTTAATGAAACATCGCGGGATGGAGCAGTTGGCAGCTCGTCGGGCTCATAACCCGAAGGTCGATGGTTCGAGTCCATCTCCCGCAACCATATAAATATTAAAGGTTTTAGCTATTTGCTAAAACCTTATTTTTTATATTTTAGCGTAATTTTAGCGTAATTTATATAACAATTTTATATCTTCTATATTAAAATAATCATTAGTTTTATTCATTTTATTCTTAATTTTCTGATATTTCTTTTCGTCGATAAAGTATTCTTTTCTTTCTTGATCATCTAATATTACATTTTTTACTACATTTTTCATACAATCCTCTTCTCCTTTTCTTTTTTCATTTGTGAATACGTATTCATTCTTCCGTTCAACATTATTTTACAATTTTCGACATGTAAAATGACAGAGCGGGTATATTGTTT
>CAQRYF010000029.1 GCA_948875265.1 uncultured Clostridia bacterium | reverse complement strand
TAATATTATTTTTTATATTATAGTCAAAATCTCTCAACTTTTGACCTTTTTCTTCATAATATATATAAACAACAATTTAGTTGTTATAAGAAAGGAATGATAAATATGGAATTTGATGGTAAAAAACCTCATTGCCCAGTATTAGATGTAGACGGAGTTATTTCAGGAGGAAAACAATTTGATTTAGATATTACTTTACCAGAAGATAATAGAGATGTTATTTATGGAGTAGTAAAAAACTGTTTTAAAGAACCAGTTTGTGACGCTGTTGTTAAATTAGTAGAAGTTGTTTGTGAACATGGTAAAGAAGAAAGAAGACCTATTGGTCATACTTTTACTGACAAAGAAGGAGAATTCGTTTTTGGACCTCTTTGCCCAGGAAAAGAATACGCTTTACAAATTTGGGTAAATGATACAAAGAAAATAAAAATTTGTGCAAAATGTCATCATGAAGGTAAATGTTTAAAAGGTGATAAATGTGATAAATGCGATTGTTTTATAGATGATAAAAAACATGACCATTGTGATAAATGTGATGACAAAGAACACTTATTTGAAGATTTAGACAAAATGTAATGTGCTAATGTCCTATTGGGGACGTTTCTCTATGGGACATTAGAAGCTTTTATATGAAAGTAAAATTGCCAAAAAGGTACAAGATCCCTTTTGGCAATTTATTTTGTGAATTTTCTTACATGATTCCCATTTTTTTTGCAAATTGTTTTCCTTTTCTAAGCATTTTCTTTTTATTCATCATTCCATTACTTTCAGCATACATCATTACTAAACCTGTAGTTACTAATCCACCTATCATAACACCTTTAATGAATTTCATTATTTCACCTCCTATGTGTCATAACTATATTTTATATAAGATATTTTGTCTTAATTTGATATATCTTTATGTTCTCTTTTATTTATTATTTATTTTTTTTACTTTTTTATACGGTTTTATATATAGTTTTATAATGGAATATATTTCATTTATTGTAATAACTGCTAAAAATATTCCAAAACATTTTTTCAATATTTTTACATCTGTATGTATTGAAATATTTGCACCTATTATTGCTCCAAAAATACCAAAAATTGATATTAAAATAGCTAATTTTAAATCAATATTTTTGTTTTTTAAATTAACTATAATAGCAACTATAGATGTAGGTATAAAAAAAATCAAGTTTGTTGCTTGGGCAATATGTTGTTCTATTCCCATGAAAAAAGAAAGTAAAAAAATCAAAATTGTTCCTCCACCCATTCCAGTACCACTTACAATTCCCGAAACTAGTCCAATTAAGACCTCTGCCATCTTTTTCTCCTTTCAAAAGCTTTCTTGCTTTAACTTGTAATCATTTTAAAAGACACATATGCTAAAAAGCATGTAAATGCTATTTTTAATATTTTTTCAGGCAATTTTTTTAGAAGTTTTGCTCCTATATAACCTCCTATTGCACCTCCTATTGCACACATTATAGATATTTTCCAATCTATAAAATTTCCTTTGTAATAGAAAAAGCTACTTGTTATTACCATTGGTAAAATACAAAACACCGATGTTCCCCTTGATTTAGTAGCATCTAATTTTAATAAATATATAAAAGCTGGAACTAATATCATACCTCCACCAGTTGAAAATAATCCACTTACAATTCCTGCTAAAGTTCCAATAATCATTTTTTTCATCATAATAAAAACCTACTTTTTAGTAGGTTTTCCAAATTTTTTAAATTTATGTATTTATTTAATTTATTTTTTGTTATTATTATTTATCCAGAAGTCTATATTATCCATATCTCCATTATAATATTTTACACCTGACATTTTATCTGGCAAATATTGTTGTTCTACATAGTGTCCTGGGAAATCATGAGGATATAAGTATCCTTCATTATATCCTAGTTCTCTCATTTTCTCTATAGGTGCATTTCTAATATTCATAGGAATTTCCCCTGTTTCTTTGTTTTGTACATCTTCTAATGCTTTATTTATTCCCATATATGTAGAGTTAGATTTTTTTGACGTAGCTACATATACAGCAGCTTGTGCTAATATAATTCTGGCTTCAGGCATTCCTATCATATGTACTGCCTGCATTGCACTATTAGCTAGTACTAATGCATTAGGGTTTGCTAATCCAACATCTTCAGAAGCACATATTACTATTCTCCTTGCTAAAAACATTGGATCTTCTCCTCCATTTATTGCTCTTGCTAAGTAAAATAGTGTAGCATCTGGATCCGACCCTCTCATTGATTTTATAAATGCACTTATATTATCATAATGAACTTCTCCATTTTTGTCAAAAATTGCTTTTCTACTTTGTACACTATTTTTTATCACTTCATCTGTCAAATATATATATCCATCTTTATCCATTGCAGTTGTAAGTGTTGCTACTTCAAGTCCATTTAAAGCTGTTCTTACATCTCCATTGCTAATCCCTGCTAATTTCCTTAATGTTTTATCTTCTATTTTTATATTATACTCTCCGAAGTCCATCTTTTCTCTCTAATGCATTTTTTAAAATTTGATATATATTTTCTTCTGTTAATGGATTCAATTTTATTACCATAGACCTAGATATCAAGGCTTTATTTACTTCAAAATATGGATTCTCTGTTGTTGCTCCAATTAGAATGATTGTTCCGTTTTCTACAAATGGTAATAATGCATCTTGTTGTAATTTATTAAATCTATGAATTTCATCAATAAATAATATAGCTTTCCCAGTTGGATTTAACATGAAATTCTTAGTTTCTTCTATTACTTTTTTTATGTCTGAAACTCCTGAAGTTACTGCATTTAATTTATAAAATTTATATTTTGTTGTTCCACTAATTACTCTTGCAAGTGATGTTTTTCCACATCCAGGAGGTCCAAATAAAATAATACTTGACAACCTATCTGCTTTTATTGTTCTATATAATATTTTTCCTTCTCCTAAGATATGTTCTTGTCCTACATATTCTTCTAAAGTTCTTGGTCTCATTCTAAATGCTAATGGTTCGTTTTTATTCATTTTTCGCCTCCTTATATAATTATATAATTGTATGAATTTATTACATTCCTAAAGATACTAATCCTTTTTTAATTAATTCTTCTACTGTTAATTCTTCTTTATTTATTTTTTCAAATGCTTTTTCTATTTCTTTTTTATTATATCCCAATACTTGAAGTGCTGCAATTGCTTCACTGATTTTTTGACTATTTTCTATTGCAACTTCTACCTTAGTTTTTACTCCTTTTGTTGCAACTGTTAATTCTTGAATTTGTTGTTCCTTTTTAACTTTATCTTTCAATTCTAATATAATTCTTTGTGCTGATTTTGCTCCAATTCCAGGAATTTGCGTTAATGTTTTTATATCTTCAGATATTATTGCTAATGCAAACTCTGATGGTTCACATACTGCAAGCATACTAATTGCTGTTTTTGCTCCTACTCCACTTACACTAATTAATAATTCGAACATTCTTAATTCTTCTAGCGTATTAAAACCAAATATACTAATATCATCTTCTCTTACTTTATAGTATGTGTGCACTTTGACAGTTTCTCCTATATTTCCTAATTTCTCTATTCCTGTATCTGACATAAATATTTTATATCCTAGTCCCCCAACATCAATTACAACATATCCTGTCATTTTCATTTCTAATTTTCCTTTTATATATGCTAACATTTTTATTACCTTCCTAGTTAATTTTTGTTAAATTACCTTTCTTTTATTTTTTAGATATCATAAAAATATGTCGCTTCTAAGTCTGCTTCATGAGTTAATAATGCTATTGGATATTTTTTATAAGTTGCTCCTATTGCATTATAATTCTCTTTAGCTTCAGTATATCCCATATGCCAACGAATTGAATATTTTTCTTCTGGTGTTAATTTCATATATTCTGTTATCATCATTACTGATTTTTCTCCATGTCCATATGGTATTGTATCATCTATTGTATAATATGGTACCTTTTCCCATACTCCTAATGCATTTTTTGCATTTCTATAGTCTACCTTATAGAAGTTTGTTTTACATATATCATGTAATAATCCTATTATAATTATAGATTCTTCTGGTAAATTTATTGGTTCTATGTTTGTTTCTACTTTGTGTTTTAATATTTCATATACTTTCATACTGTGTTCTACTAATCCACCTTCATAATCTCCATGAAATCTTGTACTTGCTGGTGCTTTAAAAAAGTCAGACTTTTCTAAAAAATCAATTAAATCTTCTATTCCATCTCTTTTTACTGTTTTTAATAATTCTAAAAATTTTTCTTTCATTTTTATCCCCCTATTTAAACTTTTTTGTTTCATATTTTATTCTTATTTATTTTCTATCTCCTTTGCATATTATATAGATATCAACTTAAAAAGTCAACACCTTAATCGAATTTTTGTTCTTTATTGTTGGCATAATGCATTAAATAACAAAAGCAAAATGCAGACCTAAAACAAGTCTGCATTTTAAATAGAGGTTAGAAGTTACTTTTTTATATTAGCAAACTCTTTTATTTTGCTAAAGCCTCCTGCTAATAACAATCCTGCATAAAAACTACAAGTAGTATATTCATTGGGAGTAAAAGACTGATCTGATGTAACATGCCCATCAGGAATATGAACTTTGTAAAAGCATATTTAAAAGTTTATAAGTTATTATAAAATAATTACAACACATCTTACATAAAATCACAAATACTATAATCTATAAATGTATTTCTATTTCCTATTTTAAATAAATATATATAATGATTTTTTGTTTTATTTTTTCCATTGTTTTATTCTATCTATTGCTTCTATTGTATTCTCTTTAGTTCCAAATGCAGTTAATCTAAAATATCCTTCTCCATGTGGTCCAAATCCACTACCAGGCGTTCCTACTACATTTGCTTCTTCTAGTAATTTATCAAAGAATTTCCAAGAAGTCATTCCTTCTGGTACTTTTAACCATACATATGGAGAATTTACACCACCATATGTAGTAAATCCTGATTCTTCTAATCCTTGTTTAATAATTTTTGCATTTTCTAAATAGTACTTGATATTCTCTTGTATTTGTTTCCTTCCATTTTCTGAATATGTAGCTTCTGCTGCTCTTTGTACAATATAAGATACTCCATTAAATTTTGTACAAGTTCTTCTATTCCATAATTTGTTTAAACTGGCTTCTTCTCCTTTTTCTGTATAGCCTTTTAGTACTTTTGGGACTACCACATATGCACATCTAACACCTGTAAATCCTGCTGTTTTCGAATAACTTTTAAACTCAATAGCAACTTCTTTTGCTCCTTCTACTTCATAAATACTATGTGGAATATTTTCCTCTGTTATGAAAGCCTCATATGCTGCATCATATAAGATTATTGAGTTATTTTCTTTAGCATAATCCACCCATTTTTTTAAATCTTCTTTTGTTAACACTGTTCCTGTTGGATTATTTGGAAAACATAAATAAATCATATCTACCTTTTCTTTTGGTAATTCTGGTTTAAAATTATTTTCGGCTATTACTGGCAAATATACTATGTTTTCATATGTTTGTTCATTTGGATTATATTTTCCGCTTCTACCAGACATCACATTTGTATCCAGATATACTGGATATACAGGGTCTGTTATTGCTACTTTATTGTCTTTAGCAAAAATATCAACAATATTTCCGTGAGTCACACTTTGCTCCATCTGATACAAATATTTCATCCTCAGATATATCTATATTTCTTTTTTTATAATCGTTTTCTACTATTGCCTTTCTTAAAAATTCATATCCTTGTTCTGGTCCATAGCCTTTAAACCCACTTGATGTTCCCATTTCATCCACAGCTTTATGCATAGCTTCCAAACATACTGGTACAATTGGCTTTGTAACATCACCTATTCCTAACTTTATAATTCTTTTGCTTGGATTATTTTCACTAAATTTCGCTACTTTTTTTGCTATTGTTGAAAACAAGTAGCTATCTTGTAATTCTAAAAAATTTTCATTTATTAAACTCATTTATTATCAATCCTTTCTTTATTTGCATTTTTATGTTAATTATGTTATAATATTTATAGTTACTTTAAAATTGAAACTATTTTTTTTTAGTTTCCAAAAAGCATCTAAGGAGGGTTAACTAATATGCATTATGATTATTTCATAAGTTACAATTTTGGCAATGGAGGAATAGGAAATTGCAATATCGATATCAATCATAAAATTAAAAATATGAATGATATAGCTAATATTGAAAATGCTCTAAAGAGTAAAATTCAATTTAAGGACTGTGTTATTCTTAATTACAAATTACTTCGCAAATCCTTATTTAAATTCCGGAAATAATTGTAACAAAGCCTTCCTTATGAAGGCTTTTATTT
The DNA here is from genome assembly GCA_948875265.1 of uncultured Clostridia bacterium. GTDB lineage: Bacteria > Bacillota > Clostridia > TANB77 > CAG-508 > CAG-269. Next base: position 13,974 of record CAQRYF010000029.1, on the reverse strand, counting down.
TTTATTATTTATCTAAAATTCCTTCAAATACTGTCACTGCAGGTCCTGTCATATATACATGATTATCTTTTTCATCCCATTCTATTTCTAAAGTTCCACCTAATAATTTTATATTTGTTTTTCTATTTGTTAATCCCTTTAAGTTACAAGCAATGGCTGTAGCGCATGCTCCAGTTCCACAAGCTAGTGTCTCTCCTGAACCTCTTTCCCATACTCTCATTTTTATATTGTTTTTATCTATTATTTGTACAAATTCTACGTTTGTTTTTTTTGGAAAAGCTTTATCTATCTCTAATATTTTCCCATATTTCTCTACATCAAACTTTTCCACATTATCTACAATAGTTATTGCATGCGGATTTCCCATAGATACACAGGCAAATATAAATTCTTTATCTAAAGCTTTTAATTTTAAGTTTTTTACTATATCCTCACTTGAGATAACTGGTATCTGTTTTGGTAATAAAATTGGTTCTCCCATATCGACTCTTACTGTATCAACTTTTCCTTCTTTAATATTTAATCTTAATTTTTTAATTCCTGCTAAAGTTTCAATGTTTACTTCTGTTTTGTTGGTCAATCCTTTGTCATATACAAATTTCCCAACACAACGTATCCCATTCCCACACATTTCTGCTTCACTTCCATCAGAATTAAACATCCTCATTTTGAAATCAGCAATATCACTATTACAAATTAGAATTAAACCATCAGAACCAATTCCAAAGTGTCTATTGCTAACAAATTGAGCTAGGTCTGATTCATTTTCTATATTTTGATGGATTGCATCCATATAGACATAATCATTCCCTAGCCCATGCATTTTTGTAAATTTTTTCATAATTTTTTCACCTCTTTAGGTATTAATAAAGAATAAAATATATTTATATTTTATTCTTTGTCATTTTATCATATGAATTTTTCTTTGTAAACATTTAATCACATTATTTATCATATCTTAATTTTTTATGAATTCCCTTTTAAAAACATTTTTCTTGTTATATAATGTAAAAAAACATATAAAGAGGTATATATGAAACTATTTAGAAAATTATTATTTATTATTTTGATAATTATAATTCTTGTAGCTAGTTTTTCATTTATAATAGGTTTTTCATATTATTCTAAAGCTCTAAAAGAAAAACCTTTAGTGGCTCGAGTAGATGAAGTTACAAGTAATAAACATTTTACTAAATTTGATAATTTATCAGAATATTATAGAAATGCTGTAATTGCTGTAGAAGATCATCGATATTATGACCATGGTCCAGTAGATTTTATTGCTATAGCTAGAGCAGTTTTTATAAATATTAAAAATAGAGAATTACAAGAAGGTGGTAGTACAATAACACAACAAGTAGCAAAAAACATTGTACTTTCACAAGAAGAAACTTTAAATAGAAAATTAGCTGAAATCTTTGCAGCATATGATTTAGAAAAAAATTATTCAAAACAAGAAATCTTCGAATTATATGTAAATACTTCATACTTTGGAGATGGGTATTATGGCATTTATGATGCAAGCATGGGATATTATAATAAATCTCCTAAAGATTTAAATTTAGATGAAGCCTCAATGCTTGCTGGAGTTCCAAATGCACCTTCTGTCTATGCACCTACTGTTAATCCTTCTTTAGCAAAAAAAAGACAAGCCCATGTTCTAAACAAAATGCTAGAATATGGCTATATATCTGGATCAGAAGCAAATTCAATTAAGTAATGTCCTAATGTCCTGTTGGGGACGTTTCTCAATGGGACACTTTTATGTCTTTTTTTATTTTATCTTCATATATTTACTATAGGTGATTTTATGAAATTTTTAATCTTAAATAAAAAAGTCTTATTTATACTTTTATTTATATTTTTCCTTATATTTTCTATATATCTTTCTTCTTATCATCCATTTTCCTTCGCATTAGAGCTAACAGCTAATAGTTCTATAGATGATGTTTTAAGAGAAAGAATTTCAAATTTGACTAATAATAGTGAAAAAATTGCTTATTTAACTTTTGATGATGGACCAACCTTAAGAGCCACGCCTAAAGTATTAGATATATTAAAACAAGAAGATATAAATGCTACTTTTTTTGTTATTGGAAAATATGTTGCTAAACATCCTGAATTGATAAAAAGGGCTTATGAAGAAGGACATTTTATAGCTAATCATGGTTATAATCATGATAATTCTAAATTATATAAAAACTCTGAAAGTTTTATAAATGAAATTAAAAATACAGATATAGAAATAGGTAAAGCTATTGGTGTTGAAAATTATTGTTCTCATATTTTTCGTTTCCCAAATGGTTATATGTCTCCAAATAACAAATCAAAGAAAAGGGAAGCAGTAAAGCTTCTTTCCTCTATCAATTATACTTATGTGGATTGGAACTGTTTAAATAATGACTCTGTAAAAAAATATAGTAATTCTCAATTATTAAATAACCTAAAAAAATCTGCTAGGAATAAAAACACCCTAATTGTATTAATGCATGATACTTCTGATGTTAATGACACTCCTAGTGTTTTAAAGGATTCTATAGACTATTTAAAATCACAAGGATATACATTTAGAAACTTCTATGATTTGCTTTAATTAGATTATATATAGATTAAAAATTCAAAGACAATTACTATTATAGCAACTGTCTTTGAATTCTATCTTAAAAACATTTCATATAAATTTATAAGTTTTAAATATATCAGTTTTAAAAGCCTCCAACAGTGCATTATAACTATGTCCCATTGAGAAACGTCCCCAATAGGACATTATGAAATTAGGACATTATTACCTCAATATTATATACATTTCTACTTCCGTCTAGCTTGATATGATTTTCTACTTTATTTCCATTTAAAATTACTTTGCTTGTGTTATCATCTATTACATTTTTTCCATCTGGATTTTTTACAATAATATTGTATACACTTTCTTTCCATTTATATTGTATTTGGTATTCTTTCCATTCTTTTGGAATACAGGGTTCTATTTTCATATATCCTTTTTCTATTTTTAATCCTAATATATATTCGATTCCTGCTTTGTAATACCAGCTTGCAGATCCTGTATACCATGTCCATCCACCTCTTCCGGCTTAAGTTGCTTGCACCGTATATATCTGCTGGTATTACATATGGTTCTACTTTATATTTGTTGCTCGCTTCTTTTGTTCTAGCATGTTCTATTGGGTTTATCATTCTATATAGTTCTAATGCTTTGTCTCCAAATCCAAGTAAGCTTTCTGCTATTATTACCCAACAACTAGCATGTGTGTATTGTCCTCCATTTTCTCTTACTCCTGGTAAATATGCTTTAATATACCCTGGCTCTAATTTTCCTTTTTCAAATGGTGGATCTAATAATTTTATTATTCCATTTTCTCTGTCTACTAGATGATTTTCTAGACTTTCCATAGATATATATTTTTTATCATTATCTCCTGCATTTGATATAATACTCCAACTTTGTGCTATACTGTCTATTCTACATTCGTCATTCTCCATACTACCTAATGTGTTTCCATCATCCATAAATGCTCTTTTATACCATCTGCCATCCCATCCATTTGTATTTAATGCTTTTTTTAGATTTATTTTTACATCTTCATATTTTTTTGCTAATTCCTCTTCTTTTCTTTCTATGCAAATTGGTATGAATTTTTCTAAAATTATATATAGGAAAAATCCAAGCCATACGCTTTCTCCTTTTCCTTTATTTCCTACTGTACTAAATCCATCATTCCAGTCTCCAGAACCTATTTTAGGTAATCCATTTTCACCAAAATTGAAACTTTTTTCTATAGCTCTTTTACAATGATTATATATACTTTCTTTTATATCTGTTTCTATATATTTATCATATTTTTCATCTTCATTTTCTTCTAATGTTTTTCCCTGTACATAAGGTGTTTCTATATTTAAAATATCTGTATCTCCTGTAAATTCAATATATTCTATAGTTAAATATACCATCCATAATAAATCATCTGAGAATTTTGTTCTTATACCTTTTCCGTGTTTCTTCATGCCACCAATGCTCCACATCTCCTTCTAAAAATTGATGTTTGCTATGACATATTATTTGATTTTTTAATATTTCTGGCTCAAAATATTTTAGGCATAACGTATCTTGTAATTGATCTCTAAAACCGAAGGCTCCTCCTGATTGGTAATATCCGCTTCTTCCTAATAATCTACTTGCAATTGCTTGATATATTATCCATCCATTTAATAATATATTATTTGATTCCAATGGTGTATAAACTTGAATTCTTCCGTAAAAATTCATTCCAGAAATTCTTTACGTTTTCCAATTCCTGTTTACAATTCACTATTTTGCTGTATTTATATGCTATATTTTTACAATCGATAGTATTTTCTTGTGCTCCTAAAATAATAGAAACTTCTTTTTTAGAATAACTTTCTAATTCAATTTCAACATCATATGCTATACAAGACTTTCTTCCTATTGAGTTTTCATTATTTAAAGATACTTTTTTTAGTCCTTGTGGATTTGATATTCCTCCATTACCTAAAAAGAAGTTTTTGTCTCCTGTATATGATTTGATTTCTTCACTACAAGATACATATATTTCGCTTTGTTCTATTTCATCTTTATATAGATTTTTTGCACATATAATATTATTATTTTTATCGAAATTTAAATTTATATATCCATTTGATTTTAATTCATCCTCACCTATTACTGGTTTCATATAATAATATAATTTTATTTTTTTTCGATTTGGCATAGTATTTTTTAGAGTTAGAATACCTATTTTACAAGAATCTTCTTTTGGTACAAATACATCTAATTCTTGTTCTATTCCATCACTTTTGTGTATATATTTACAATATCCAAATCCATATATAACATTATAATTTTTATCATCTGGCATTGGATTTAATCCTAATGACCATGTTTTTTTTGTTTCCATATCTTTTAAATAAATGATTTCTGTTGGAATATCATAAGTGGGATTATTTTCCCAACTAGATACTCTATTTAGTCTACTATTTTTATACCAACTATATCCTCCCATATTTTCTGTCACAATTGTTCCAAACTTCTCATTTGCCATAATATGACTCCATACTGTTGGTAATTTATTTTTACTATTTATTTTTATTAAATATTCTTTTCCGTCTGGTGAAAAACCACCATATTCATTATAATATTTTAAATTTTCTTTATTTTCTAAAATATCTATATCTGTATTATTATCTTCTATTAGTATTGGATTATTTGCCTCTTCTCCTATTTGTTTATATTTTTCTATATATTGTTCTTCTTTTTCTTGAATAGCATTTTTTATTCCACCTTTTTTACTATCAATAGAAATAGCACATATAAATTCTAATAATTGAATATCTTTTTTGTCAATTTCCCCTTTTGATAAGGTGAAAATTCCACCTTTTATATTTTTCAAATATCCCATATGATTATTTAATATAGAGCTTTCTATTTCTTCTTTTACATAATTTTCATAACTATGTTTTTCTTCATCTATAATTACTATTTCAGCTTCTACATTTTTTGTTCTAAAAAACTCATAAGCTTTTAAAACCTCTTTTATAACATATCCATCATTTACATCTCTTATTTTTACTAATATGATTGGTAAATCACCTGATATACCATATTTCCATAAATCACTTTGTTTATAATTTCGTTTACTTAGCCTTTCTATAGAATTACTTTTTACAAAGTTATCAAATATTATATATGATAACATCTTTTGATATATTTCTATATCTTTTCCTTTTATTCTTAAATATCTACTTTCTGCCTCAACTCTTGCTTTTGATAACTCAAATTCATTTTTAACATTTTCTTCTAGTTGATACTTCTTTACATTTTCTATTACCTTTTCTTTCTCTTCTCCTACAGAAATTATTAAATCAAGTGTTACTTCTTCTTGTGGTTTTATTTTTATAGTTCTTTTTATTGCAACAATTGGTTCTGTTACTAGTCCTATTTTTTTTGATAATGGTATCGAATTTTTCACCATGTTTGGTATTCCAAAATTCCCTCTACCAATAAACTTTTCTTCATCAATTTCATATTCTAAATCCCCAACTGTTTCACAATTTGTGGATAAGTTGACAGCCAAATACAATTTTTGTTTACTATCTTCTCTATTTTTTCTTTTTATAATTAAGCTATTTGTTTCTTCATCAAATTTGGTTATTAAAAATAAATTATTAAATGCTGGATGTGCATAATCTTGCTCTTTTCTTGATAATACTGGTTCAAAATATGAAATAACTTCTAATATTTCTTCATTATTTCCATTATTCTCTAAAACTACTCTTCTTAATTCTACTGGTTCATTTGAGCTTATTGTAGTTTTTATTTTTGTTTTTATATTTCCATTAGTGATTTCTTGTTCTTGTCTATCTGGCATAAAACTTATTTGATATTTATTTTCCTTTTTCTCATTTTGAGAATAGCTAGAACTCCATACATCTTTTGTTTTTATATTTTTAATATTGAAAAATATTCCTTGAGCATAATCATCTGTTGGTTTAAATCTATTTATATATATATCTTTATATTTACTTACACCTTCACCTTTTTGATTCATTGCAATTGTATAATTTTTATTTGATATTACATTTCCTGTTATGCATTTTTCATCTATTTTTGTATATGTGTTTTGTATATAATCTTCATAATCTTTATATTTTAATTTTTCTACTTTTTCTTTATTCTCTTTTGTTATAATTGACTTTTCTGGCATTGTTTCTTGTAGTAATATGCTAACAGCTTCCATTTCTGGATTTTCCATAAATCTTTTTTGAAGTATATTATTATTAAACAAATTATTAATTGATAATAATATTAGCCCTTGATGATGTGCCATATATGTTTTTACAACACTTGATGTTTTACCTTTTTCTACTCTTTCTGGTGTAAAATCTATCGACTCATAAAATCCATATTTATTATACATTCCCTCTTGTTCTAATCTTCTTAAATTTTTCACAACTTCTTTCGGCATATCTGTTATGGCCAAAATCCCTCCATATGCTGATACAACCATTTCATCTGCTAGCCCTCTTTTTAATCCAAGCCATGGAATTCCAAATGCTTTATATTGATAATTTGAGTGTAAATCCTTTAAATTAAATGCTGATTCTGATATTCCCCATGGCAAATTTAATTTATTAGTATATTGCATTTGGCTCATAATCATAAATTTGCAAGATTCATCTAATAGACTTCCTTCATATTTTGGTATATTTATATTTGGCATTAAATATTCAAAAGCAGTACCTGACCAGGAAATTAATCCTTTATATTTTCCTATTATTGTCAATGTTCTACTTAAATAATTCCAATGCTTTGTTGGAATATCTCTTTTTGCAATTGCAACCAAACTTGCTTGTCTTGCTTCTGATGCTAAAAGATCATAATATGAATCTGTTAATTTATTTTCTTCTATATTAAACCCAATTGAAAAAATTTGCTGTTCCCAATTATATAACAATGAAAAATCTGTATTATTAATTATATTAGTAACTATTTTTATCATATTACTTATTTTTTCTTCATATTCTAACTCTTTGTTATCAATACTATTGCTTATATTTTCTAAAAAAGACCTTACTACATATATATAACCTACAAAGTTTCCACTGTCTACAGTTGATATATATCTTGGATTTAACGGCTCTTTTGTTTTTATATTATACCAGTTATATAAATGTCCATTCCACTTTTGTAAGCTTTCAATTGTTATAATTATATTCTCTAGTAAATTTATAGTATTTTCCAAATCTATATATTTTAAATCATATGCTGAAATTACTGCCAATAGTGATAAACCAATATTGGTTGATGATGTTCTTGGTACAATTTTCTCTTCTCTATCTTCTTGATAGTTATCTGGTATCAAAAAATTATTTTGTTCATTTAAATATCTACTAAAGAATTCCCAGGTCTTTTTTCCTATTTCTAATACATATTCTCTTTCTTCCTTATTCAATTTCTCAATTGCTTTTTCTTTTTCTTTGTCTTGACTAATATACCACATTATAAATGGAGTAAATGCCCATATAAGACCTATTATAACTGATAATACACTCTGTTTTAATAATCCCACTCCAATACTAGTTATTCCAAATAGCACATTTATTGCCATTTGATTATAATATGATATCAAATCTGACTTTGCTTGTTTCTCAGCCTCTTCAGATGTAGTCCATTCTAATAAGTGTTTGCCGAGTTATTAATATTCTTTCTAAAGTCTTAACTATTGCTTTAAGTGATATATATGCCTTATATGGTAGACATCCAAATGTAATTATTGTTCTTAACATACTTCCCTTCACACCTGAAATCTTAGGTGTAAAACTCTTTTGCTTTTGCTCTCCTTCTTTCTTAAAAATTAAACTATTTAACATTTCTAATATAAACGGAAATATTAACACAATAAATAACATTGATATAATTGGATATATCTTTGTTTTAAATGCGATTCCTATTATATTAAAGTATATAATTGCAAATACAATACTAATCTCTAGTAAGCTTCTTCTTAAATTATCAAAAATCTTATATTTAGAAAGTAAATTTAATGGACTTTTACTTCCTAACCATTTTATTATCTGCCAGTCCCCTCTAATCCATCTTGATAACCTATTCATAAAACTATTATACTTCGTTGGATATCCATCCATTAATAAAATATCAGATACTAATCCACATCTTAAATAACTTCCTTCTAATAAATCATGACTTAATACTGTATTTTCTGGTATTTGATTTTTTAACACCTTAGAAAACACTTTTAAATCATAAATTCCTTTTCCAGTAAAAATACCTTCTTTAAAATTATCTTGATAAACATCAGATATAGCATTTGTATAAGAATCAACACCACCCGAACCTGCAAATATCTTAGTAAATAAATTTTTATAACTTATATCTAAATTAACACCAACACGTGGTTGCATAATACCATATCCATCCACAACTATACTTTTACTCTCATCAACAACAGGCCTATTCAAAATATGAGCCATAGCACCAACCAACTCAAACGCTGAATTCAATATCAAATCAGTATCAGCATCAAGAGTTATTACATATCTAATCTCATTTTGGGGTCGGGTTTTAAAGTGGGAATTTTTCACATTTTGAGACCCGACCCCGATTTGGGAAATCGCCTGGGAAATCGTCTGAGAAATCGTCTGTAAAATTGTGGGAAATTGTGTTTGTTCTGAATGGGTCTTCTATATTTCCTAGTAAGTATTCATTGAATTGTGTTAACATTCCTCTTTTTCGTTCCCAACCTAGATATGCTCCTTCTTTTTCATTCCATGTTCTGTTCCTATATATAAAATTAAATATTGACATTTCTTCTTTATCTGATTTATATTTTTCGTTTAAATTCTGTACTTGTTTTATTCCCTCTTTTATTATTTCTTCATCAAATTCTTCTTCTTCTTTTTCACTTTCTGTACAGTCTCCAAGTAATGTAAAATATATATTTTCTGACTTATTTGCTAAATAATATATTTCTAATTTTTTCATAAGTTCTTGTACTTTTTCTTTTGAATTTAATATTGTTGGTATTACTACCATTGTGCTGTTTTCTTTATTTATTCCATTTAAGAGGTCTAATTTTGGTATTAATTTGGGTTTTACTATTTTTCCTAGAATATATTGTGTTATTTGAATTACTAATTCAGATATAGGAATTAATAATATTATAAAAGTTAAAATATTAATCCATGCATTTTTTATATTTTTACTTAATATACATGTAATTAATATTGAGATTATTATTGTAAAAAATGAAATTCCTAATATATATACTTTAGATTTTTCCTTTTCATTCATTGTTTTATTATTTTTAAATTTTAGAACATCATATAATTTGTCTATTCCTTTATCTATTAAATAATATCCTATATGACTTTCCTTACTTCCTTTTTCAGCTTTTTGCGATATTTCTAAAGTTTTTCTTGTAATATATATTTCTGATATTTTTGTTTTTTGTGATATTTCTTTAATTCTATTCCTGTAATATTCTTTTGTTTTGCTATCCATTTTATTATAGACTTCTGCTGGATCTTGTTTTAATAGTTCTTCTACACCATTTATTTTTTCAAATATCTCTAAAAAATTTATTCTTTGAATCTTTTTTATACTTGTAATACTATTTCCTATTGACACTTTTCTAACTGCTATATCAAAATGTTCCTTTTTTATTATTTCTGATACTGTAGTTCCTGTCATTTCCATTGTTTCTTCTAAAGCATTTAAATAGCTATATCCCTTTTTTCCATATCTTTTTAATATATATGACATATATTCTACAAATGGATATCTCATATCTTTAAACATATCTTTTTCTATTTTCTTTATATTATTATTTCTGAATTTTATTTCTGACTTTGTCTTATTTTCTACTAGTCTTTCTACTATATTTTCTGCTTTGTATTTTTGAATTTGACAACTATATATTTTTTCACATATTTCTCTTATATTTTCTATTATTGCAATTTGTAGAAATATACCTATATTCCAGATTTCCTCCATGCTTAATGTTTTCTTTGTTTGATAACTTGTTAAGTAACTTTCTAAATCTTTTCTTTCAATTTTATTATCTGTGTATGCGACTATTTCTGATGCTAATACATATATACGTGCGAATCCTTTATATGGCCCATTCGAAATCCCTACAAAATTTGTATATTTTTTTAATGTTAAATCTCTTTCTATTTGTTTTACTGTTTCTTCTATTATATATAAATTATCTAATAACCATTCTCCTGCTGGATGTATACTTATTCCTAATTTTAAGTGTTCATTTAATAGATTATACACTTCCTGTATTATTTTGAAACTTTCTAGCATTTGTGGTACTGGATATGTGTCTTTATTAGATTTATTACTTAAATTATGATCTGCTGCAATTTTTTGTAAATGATTTTCTAATTGATTTTTATCTAGAATTGTACCATTTATTTTTAATACTTTATTTACTTTCAAAAAAATCCCACTCCTTGCAAATATGTTTTACACATATTGTTTGCAAAGAGTGGAAATTTTATACATTATTATTTCTTATCTTGACTCAAATATTATTTCGTTGTCTATATCGCTTTTTTCTTGTGTCTTACCTTCTATTATTTTATTTATTTTTCTTTGTCTATTTCCTGTAATTGAATTTATAAATCTTCCTTTATATTTATCTATTGTATCTTGAGTATTATTTTCTTTTTCTTCTAAAGCTATTCCATAATCTGTTCCTGCCATAATTATATTTGCTAATCTTGAAGCTTCATTTTCTTTGTATTGGTCTACTTCTTCATCTGAATCATAAACTCTTACCTTTTGATCACTTGAATCTCTAGCAATCATTTGAGTTTCTATTCCATTTTCTGTTTTTACTTGTATTTTATATAAACCTTTAGAATATCCTTCATCTCCTGGTTCATATCTTAAAATTTCATCACCGTTTTGGGCCCTATCCTTTTTTATATCAACTAAAAATAGCTCTTTAGATATAGCTATATCCTTTTTAGTTATTTGAGTTCCATTTATTTGATTATATTCTTCTGCGTATGAATCTTTTACATAATCTAAAACATCTTTTTTTGTCTTTAATTCACTTATTTCATCAGTTACATTTTCTTTTATTTCTTTTGTCTGTGCATCTAAATCTACTTTATTATTATTTAAGAATATTTCTCTTGGTTTATATTTATCTTTATCTTCATTTTGTATATATACATCTTTTCCAGCTTCTATGGCATCTATATTTATTGTATTTTCAGTTTGTGTAATACCTCTATTTTGAGGTTCATTAAGAAGCTTAGTTCCTACTATTCCTGCAGTTAATCCTGCTGAAAGTCCTATTGCAGCAAAAATAGCTCTAAATCTAAATTCCTTCTTTACTCTTTTAGCTTCTTCTTTTATTATTTTGTTTCTATCTTCTGTAGTCATCTCTTTTCCTTGTTCAGCCAATTCTTTTCTTCTTTCTGCTATTCTTGGCTTTGCTTGCTTACGTACAGCCTTTATAAAAAAATTTCTTTTGTTTTCCTTTTTCTTTAATTTTTCATCCATAGTTATGCCTCCTAAAGATATATTACAATAAATCTCTAGAATTGTCAATTAAATACTTTTTCAATTTTCTACATACTTTTTTATTTTTATTCATAAAAATAATCTATTATTCCATTAAATATTCCCCAAGCTAATCTATCTTGATAGCTATCTTCTAACAACTGCTTTTCTTCTTCTGGATTAGACAAAAATCCACACTCAACTATTGATATAGGAATCTCTACATGTTTCATTATATATACTGTATCTAACTTCATTGCAACTCTTTTGTTTTCTTTTTGTATTGCTTCATTCAAATTGTTTTGTAAGCTTTTTGCTAACTTTGTACTTTGTTCATTTCCGTCTTTGTAAAAACATTGCCATCCCCAATATTGCTGTTGTGGTATTTTATTTAAATGTATTGAGACAAATATGTCTGCTTGGCTTTCATTTCCAATTTTTACTCTATTATGTATATCTGATATTTTCTTCTGTTTTAGAGTCGTTGCATCTAAATCATAAATAGCATTTTCATCTGATCTTGTTAATATTACATTACATCCACTTTGCTCTAATAAGTTTTGAACTTTTAATGTTATTTTTAAGTTTGTTTCAGCTTCAGTTGTCCCATTACTGCTCTGTGCTCCGTTCGTCTGGTACTCCATGTCCTGCATCTAATACAACTGTTTTTCCAGATACAGGTGTTGCAACTGTTTCTTTTGTATTATTAACAATGTTATTTGAATTTATGCTATTTTCATTATTATTAGCAATCTGAAATGAAAATGCAAACATTCCTATAAATATACATGATAATATTATCCCTATTCTTTTTTTATTAATTAATATCATATAAAAAACTCCTAATATAAATATCTCATTATATTTATATGTATTTTTTTTGTTTTTATTACTTTATTTTATATTATAAACATATCTAACTTCTTTATATTTCTTCCCTTTTATTTCAAAATACTTTTCATCCGTTATTAACTTTTCTTCTATTCTTTCGTAGAATTTTCTTGCATTTTCGTTTCTTTCTAAACACCATATGATGTAGCTATTATAGATGATGATAATGAAGATGAAGATATAAAACATATTACACATGAAGAAATAATTTTCAAAAAAATGTGTAATAATTATTTTGAACAAAGAAGTAATTTTGCAGAGAAAACATTTTAAAGATTAAAGGAGAATTTGAAGAATGGATGAAATGTAAAAATGACTTTTAATAAAACTGCAAAATAGCAAGTTACAATTATTGCAACTTGCTATTTTAAATCTTAAATATATTTTAAGATTTCACTTGGTGGTAATGTAGCATCAATTTCAACAATCGGGATATGATATTTTTGAAAAAGTTTGAGCACAGGTTTTGTTTTTTCTTCAAAGACCTCTATCCTTTTCTCAAATAATTCCCTTGAATCATCTACTCTTTCAACTAAAGTTCCTCCACAATAGTCACATATTCCTTTTACTTTTGGTCTCTTGAATTCACTTTTAGTAAAACTTGATTGACACTTTGTACATGTGAGTCTGTCGTTTGCTCGCTCAAACAGAATATCTTTAGGGCCTTTTATATAAAATACTTTGCATATTTGTATATTATACTCTAATAATACTAAAAATTGATTTTCCGTTCGAGGAAATCCATCTAATATTATATTAGATTCTTTAAGCCTTTCCATTTCCCGTATTACTAATTCATTAACGACTTCATCACTAATTAAAGTTCCCTTTGTTAAGTCATATCCTGCATTTTTCAAAATACAACTTGTTGATATGCTTTTGTAACCTACGCATTCATTAATCCGAGTTCCCTTACCACTAGCTGGTGCTCCTATGAAAACAAAAATTTTTCTTTTCATTTTTCCCATCCTTTCAAAAAAATTATTATATATATTATTAATATA
>CAQRYF010000028.1 GCA_948875265.1 uncultured Clostridia bacterium | reverse complement strand
CAATCAGCCACCTTATTGTTTTTAGGTAGCTTTTTTATATGCGGTGATGGTGCAAAGGCAGCACATTGGGGTCATAGCCCAAAGACGAGGTTCGAATCCTCTGACCGCAACCATAATAAAAAGGAATATGCCTATGAAATATGATATGTGTATGAGAAAAGAATGTAAAAATTGCATATATGAATCAAAATGTTTTAAGGAGTATGATTATGAATATCCAAAAAGTAAAAATACAAAAGCTAAAAATAGCAGAATACAATCCAAGAAAAAAATTAACACCAGAGGATCCAGAATATCAAAAATTAAAAAGAAGTATTCTTGAATTTGGATATGTAATGCCAATTGTAGTAAATTTCGATATGACAGTCATTGGAGGACATCAAGGTCTGACTGTATTACAAGACTTGGGACATGAAGAAGTAGATTGCAATATCGTAAATTTAAACAAAACACAAGAAAAGGCATTAAATCTTGCATTAAACAAAATTGATGGAATTTGGGATAATGATAAACTTGAGAAGATACTTGAAGAACTAAAAGAAGCGGATATTGATTTATTATCTACTGGTTTTGATGAGAAAGAAATAGAAAAACTTTTTAAAGAATCAGAAGAAATAATTAATGATAATGAAGAGATTGATATAACAGAATTTGAAGATGGAAAATTTCAATGTCAATGTCCTAAATGTGGATTTATGTTTGATATTAAGAAATAAGGAGTATTGTTATGGCAGAATATGAATGGAATTTAGCAGATTTAACTAAAATTCCTAAAAACAATTATAATGTATTCTCTTGTTTTTCCTGTGGTGGAGGATCTACTATGGGATATAAATTAGCAGGATATAATGTTGTTGGAAATTGTGAGATTGATAAAAAAATCAATGAAGTATATGTAGCAAATCATAAACCTAAATACAATTACTGTATACCAATACAACAAATGAATGATTTGGAAGATTATCCTCAAGAATTATACAATTTAGACATATTAGATGGAAGTCCACCTTGCAGCACATTCTCACTTGCTGGTGAAAGAGAAAAAAACTGGGGAAAAAGTAAAAGATTTAGAGAAGGTCAAGCTTGTCAAGTATTAGATGACTTATTTTTTGAATTTATAAAATTGGCAAACAAATTAAGACCAAAGATTATAGTAGCAGAGAATGTAAAAGGCATATTAATGGGAAATGCTAAAGGATATGTTAATTTAATTATAAAAAAGTTAGAAGAGGCAGGATATAGAACACAAATATTTTTATTAAATTCAGCTAGGATGGGAGTTCCACAGAAGAGAGAAAGAGTTTTCTTTATTTCAACAAGAGAAGATTTAAACCTTCCAAAATTAAAATTAGAATTTAATGAAAAGCTTATAACTTATGGAGAAATAAAAGATACAGAATATAAACCAATAAATAAAGATACTATGTTATATCAAAGATGGTTAAGAAGAAGCAAAAAAGACAATAGTGTATGTGATACTGTTGAAAGAACTGAAAATGGTAAAATTAGTAGTTTTAATACACAATATGTTAAAGATGATAGGATACCAAATACATTAGCTGCTGGAGGTTTGTTTTTAAGATTTGATGTACCAGGTTCAATAAGTGATAGAGATCTTAAACTAATACAAACATTTCCGCAAGATTTCAACTTCTTAACACAAAATGTTCAATATATATGTGGGATGAGTGTTCCACCTATAATGATGAAAAAAATATCTGAACAAATAAAAATACAATTGCTAGATAAATTAAAATAATGATGGAGGTGGGTGAGTTGTATTGATCCAGAAAAAAATTGAAAATATAAAAGCAGATTATTTGGATGGAATGAAGTATAAAGATATTTTTAAAAAATACAACATTACCTTATCTGATTTAAAGAAAATCATAAATAAATACAAATTGACCAGAGATAAAAGAGAACTATATAAGGGAAATCAAAATGCAAAAAACAACAAAGGCGGAAGAGGTGCAAATTCTAATAATAGTAATGCAGTAGTTACTGGAGAGTATGAACAAATATATAAAGATATTCTAACAGAAGAGGAATTGAAATTATATGAAAATTATAAGATTAGCGATAATGATGAATTGCAAATGAAAGAATATATACATGAATACAAAATACTTACAATAAGAGAAAACAGAATGATGAAAAGAATCAAGAAGTTAGAAGGCACAGAAAAAGATATGACAATAGGCCACATAAAAAAGAAAAATAGTGGTGGAGCAATTGAAACAATAACAGAAGCAGGACCAACAATAGATACAATACAAAGAATAGAAGATGGACTTACTAGAGTTCAAGAGGCTAAACGAAAGAGTAGAGAGAATATGATAAAACTTGGATTTAGTAAAAAAACATTAGAACTTAAAGAAAAACAAATAGATAATGAATTATGGTAAAGGAATAAATTATTATGTTTGAAAATGCTCATGATTTATATAAATCAAAAGAGTGGGAAAATTTATTAAAAGATTTAAGATTAGAAAGAGTAAATGATGAAGGTAAGTTGATTTGTGAACATTGTGGAGAAGAAATAGTAAAAGCTTATGATTGCATTGGACATCATAAAATACCATTAACCAATGCTAATGTTAATGATTATAACATTAGTCTCAATCCAGATATGATTATGCTAATACATTTCAAATGCCATAACAAAGTACACCACAGATTTGGATATGAACTGCCTAAAAAAGTATATATAGTATATGGATCTCCTTGTAGTCGGCAAGTCAACATGGGTTAATAATATAGCAACAAACGATGATTTAATCGTAGATATAGATAGAATTTGGGAATGTATTAGCTTTTGCGATAAATACAATAAACCAAATAAATTACAACAAAACGTTTTTGAAATAAGAAACAATCTATTAGAACAGATTAAAATGCGATTGGGGAATTGGCAGAATGCCTTTGTAGTAGGTACTTATCCATTGAAGATGGAAAGACAAAGACTATCAGACAAGCTAGGAGCTGAACTCATACTAATTGATTGCGATAAGGAAGTCTGCTTAAGTAGATCTAAAAATGAAAATTGGAATCAATATATAGAAGAATGGTTTGAAAGCTATCAACCATAACCCCCCGCCTTCAAGAAATTGAACCGAGTGCTTGGGGACTGTAAGGGGTACCTCTTTTTCACTCGAGGGAAAAATTTCATTTTTTTTGAAAAAATAGAAAAATATATGAGAAGAAGGGAGTTTATAGTGACTAGAAGAGAAGAATTAAATGATATATTTAAAGATATTGATGAAAACAAGAAAAAATTAATCAATCCACTTTTAGATAATATAGCATTTTTGGAAAAAAGAATGGAAGAATTAAAAAAGTTCCCATTTATACAAATTCATCCTAAAGATCCAACAAAACAAAGACCAACAACCGCAGCAAAATTATATAAGGAACATTCACAAAGCTACATGAATGCAATAAGAATGCTATACTCTATGATTAATGGACATGAAGTTGAAGAGGATGCAGTTGAGAAATGGTTAGCAGAAAGAAAGAGACAATATGAATAAGACCTTTTTAGAACAATACTATGAAGAGATTAAAAGTGGGAATATAATAGCAGGAATAGAATTAAAAACAGAATTGCAAAAGCTAATTAAGGATTTAAAAGATCCAAGATATAAATATGACACAGAGGAAGCTTATTTGAGAATCGACTTTATGGAAAATTTGTGCTTACAAAGTAAAAAGCCTTTTTATAATATGCCTATGCAATTGCTATTATGGGAAAAGGCTTTTATAGAAGTTATATATTCTTTTAAAATATTTGATAATGAATTAAAACGATGGGTAAGGCGATTTCAAAATGTACTTTTATTAATTGCAAGAAAAAATGGAAAAACAACACTAATGGCAGCAGATGCTCATACAGACTTAAGAATTGGAGAAGGAGGAATGGATATAGTTTGTGCATCTAATGATGACAAACAAGCCAGTTTGCTTTGGAATGAAATAAACAATATGAGAAAAAGAATAGATCCTCACTCTAAAGTTACACATAAAAATATGTCAGAAATCTGCAATACGAAAAAGAACATAACAATATTTAAAATGTCAGGAAAAACTCAAAATAAAGATGGTAGAAATATAGATAAAATGTATATGGATGAAAGCCATGATGCACCAGATGATGAAATTGCAGAAGCTGGAAATAAGTCAATGTCAACAAAAGATGAACCATTCTTCATAAACTTAACAACAGAGGGATTTATAAATGATGGGTATTTAGATAATGAATTAAAATATGCACGTGAGGTCCTATTCGATGAAACAGAGGATATCCAATATCTACCTTGGTTATATACACAGGATAGTGAAGAAGAAATTTGGCAAGATGAACAAAGCTGGTATAAATCAAATCCACGGATTAGGAGTAGTGAAAAAATGGAAGTTTTTAAGAGGAGAAATTGAAAAATCTAAAAAATCTAAATCAAAAAGAATGCATACTCTATGCAAAGATTTTAATATAAAACAAAATAATGCTCAAGCATGGCTAAAGAATGAGGATTATTGTTATGAAATAGAACCATTTAATCTAGAAGATTTTAGAGGTTCTTTTTGTTTAGGTGCAGTTGATTTATCTGCAACTACTGACCTATCAAATGCAAAAATATTGTTAATGAGGCCAAATGATAAAACTAAATATGTATATTCTCATTATTGGATACCTGAAAGCAAATTACAAGATAGCAATGATAAGGAAGCTGGTGCAAAATATGAACAATGGGCAAGAGATGGGATACTTACAATCCATGAAGGAAATGAAATTGACATATCTAAAATAGCAGATTGGTTTTATTCACTATACAAAGATTATAATATAAAAACTTATAAGGCAGGATATGATCAGAGATTTTCAAAAACATTTACTGATAGAATGGATGAATTTTCTTTTGAGACAGAGATGATTTTGCAAGGTAAAGTCTTATCAAATGCAATGAAATTGGTAGAAGCAGAATTGCAAGATAAAGTAATTAATTATAATAAAAACTTAATGGATAGATGGTGTTTAGGAAATGCTGCAATGGAAATGGACAATATTGGTAATGTTCAGTGTGTTAAAGTAAAAAAACAAGCAAGTAAAAGAATTGATGGAGCTGTAACATTAATCATTCTATATGAAATGTATAGACGTTATCGTAATGACTTTCATAAACTTATAAATAAGGAGTAGGTAAAGATGGGACTAATTGATTTTATTAATAAATTTAAGAATATAAAAACAAATATGCAATATGCAAAAATTCTAAATGGGTACACACCCATTTTTTCACAATTTGGTCAAGACATATATGCAAGTGATGTAGTACAACAAGCCATATCGTGTTTAGTAACAGAACTAACCAAAGCAAATCCATATCACATAGTGAAAGAAGGAAATGATTTAGTTCCAGTTGACAAGAGTAATATACAAAAATTGCTAGAGCAACCAAATGAAAGAATGACACAAACGGATTTCTTTGAAAAAGTATATTGGCAATTATTTTTGAACTATAATGCATTCATTATTCCCACATACTTTAGAGATAATAAGGGAAATAAGTCATATACAGGACTATATCCAATACAGCCAACAAATGTCACATTCTTACAAGATTCAACAGAAAAATTATTTATAAAATTTTTATTTGCAAATGGGTATGAAACTACTTTAAGATATTCAGATGTAATACATATAAGATATAGGTACTCTGTTAATGAATTTTTAGGAGGAAATGAATTTGGACAACCTGATAATAAAGCAGTATTAAAAACACTAGATCTAAACCATACATTATTACAAGGAGTTTCAAAGGCTCTAAAAAGTTCATTTGCCATAAATGGAGTTATTAAATATAACACATTAATGGATGATGGAAAAATGGAAAAGAATATCCAAGAAATAGAGAAACATTTAGCAAATAATG
The DNA here is from genome assembly GCA_948875265.1 of uncultured Clostridia bacterium. GTDB lineage: Bacteria > Bacillota > Clostridia > TANB77 > CAG-508 > CAG-269. Next base: position 14,480 of record CAQRYF010000028.1, on the reverse strand, counting down.
AAAGTGGATTTCTTCCTTTAGATATAAAAGGAGAGTTTATACCATTTCAAAATAAAATTCAATTGGTAGATGCTACTACATTAGAATTTATTGACCAAAAAATATTAAGAAATTTTGGTGTATCACTTCCAATTTTGACAGGAGATTACACGAAAGAACAATATGAAGCTTTTTATCAGAAGAGTTTGGAACCGGTGTTAAAAAGAACAGGAGAATCTTTTACAATGCCATTATTTACGGACAGAGAGAAAGGCTTTGGAAACAAAATATTGTTATATCCACATGAATTAATTTTTATGGATACAGGGCAAAAGATAGATTTATTTAATTTACTAGTTGATAGTGCAAGTTGTTATAAAAATGAAGTTAGAAGTGCATTTGGAATGAGACCACTAAAAGAACTTGCAGGTCAAATTGCAATGTCAAGTAACAAATCAAATGCTGAGAACAATAAGGTAAAGCAAAATGAAAACCAAAATAGTAATAATGATGGAGGTACAAAAAATGAAGAATGAATTAATCAGGAGAAATTATAACTTTGAAATTAGAGCAGAAAAAGATGAAAAAAGAGGAAACATAATTGTAGGTAGACCAATTGTCTACGATAGTAAAACTGATATTGCTGGAATGTTTGCAGAAGTAATTGAAAAAGGAGCTTTGAAAAAGACCAATTTAGAGGATGTTAGATTTTTAGTAAATCACGATCAATCTAAAGTGCCATTAGCAAGGTCAAGAAGAAATTCAAAGAATTCTACAATGCAATTATCGGTAGATGATGAAGGAATGGAAATTCAAGTAGAATTAGATACAGAAAATAATACAGAAGCTAGAAATTTATATAGTGCTATTGAACGTGGAGACATAACAGGTATGTCTTTTATGTTTGGAATAGATGATGAAGAATGGGAAAATCTTGATAGCGATTATCCTACAAGACACATTAAATCGATTTCGACAGTTGTTGAAGTAAGTGCAGTTACATTTCCTGCTTATGAGGATACTTCAATATCTGCTAGAGATAAAAGTGCGGTGGAGACTGCACGCATAGCGGTGGAGACTGCTAGGAGTGGAGAGGTGGACACTTCTTCAAATAAACTAGAGCTAGAAAAGCTTAAAATAAAATATTTATTAGGAGGATTTTAAAGATGAAAAAATTTTTACAAAAATTAATTGAAAGAAAAAAACAAGAATTAAAAGCAAAGGAAGAAAAAATGAAAAACTCACAAGACATTGATGAGGTTAGAAGCCTAGGAGAAAATTTAATAGCATTGCGTGATGAAATTAATGAGGCAGAAGAACAACTAAAGGAATTAGAAAAAGATGACAACAATGATGGAAATGGTGACGGAGAAGGAGAAGGCGAAGGAGAAGGAGAAAACAACAGAAGTGCAAGAAATAATGATGGAGCAAATGAAGGAAGAAGTGCAAATGGATTTAATCCAAATGCAGTATTTAATATTGTTGGATCTGCTCAAATGAACCAAAGAGGACAAGCTTCAAATGATGAGGATGTACTTTCTTCAATGGAATATAGAACAGCATTTAAACATTATGCACAAACAGGAGAAAGAAGTGAAAGATTGAATGAAATCTTAACTCAATATAGAAGTGAAAATAGAGCAGCAGGAGAAGTAACAAGTGATGCACTAGGAGTATTAATTCCACATACAGTTTTACAAGAGTTAATTCAAAAAATTGAAAAATCATATGGACAATTTTCTTCAAGAGTTCGTATGTTAAATGTTCAAGGTGGTATTGAAATTCCTATAAGTGAATTTGAAGCAACATTTACATGGGGTGGAACTGATGGAAATGATAAAGAACATGGAGTTAGTGAAGAACAAGATGCTGGTGGAGCAACAGGAAGTGTTATATTCTCATATCATATTGGAGAAGTAAGAATAGCACAATCATTATTACAAAGCATTTTGTCTGTTGAAGTATTTGAAAAAGAATTAGTTAAGGCTTTATTAAAAGCTTATTTAAAAGCAAGAGATGAAGCAGTATTAAGAGGAACAGGAAATGGACAACCAACAGGAATTTTAACAGATATTGCAGCAGGATTAAAAAGAATTCCAGAAGCTAACATTATAGAATTTACAGAAGAGGAAATTGCAGATTGGACACAATGGGAAAAGAAATTATTTGCTAATATTCCTATCGGCATGGAAGGTGCAAATCCAGAATTTGCAATGGCAAAACAAACATATGTAGGAAACCTATGTACATTAAAAGATGCTAATGGTCAACCAATTGACAAAGCGGGATTTGATGTTAGCGACAAACAATATAAATTTAATGAATATCCTGTACTTAGAACAGAACAAGATTTATTCAAATCATTTGACTTATGTGCAAATGGAGAGTATTTCGGAATATTCTGGGTACCTGAAGAAGCATATGGTATTAACTCAAATATGACTTTCGGATACAAGAGATATTTCGATGAAGATAAAAACAAATGGATTACAAAAGGTTTAGTAATTTTAGATGGTAAACCACTAAATACTAACTATATTTATTTGTTAAAAAAAGCTGTTAAGGCTTAAGAAGAGGGGATGAAAATCCCCTTGATTAATTATTTAAAAAGGAGGTCATATAAAATGGCAATAAAAGATGAAGAAAAATTAAAAGCAGAAGAGGAAGCAAAGGCAAAGGCTGAAGCTGAAGAAAAAGCCAAAGCAGAAGAGGAAGCAAAGGCAAAGGCTGAAGCTGAAGAAAAAGCCAAAGCAGAGGAAGATGCAAAAGCAAAAGCTGAAGCAGAAGAAAAAAGTAAAAAAGAAGCGAAAGCTAATGGTGTACGACTAAAAGTTTTAATTGCTTTTACTGATAAATATACTAAACAAGACTATGCAGTTAACGATGTAATATCTGTTAGCAAAGATAGAGCCAAAGAGTTATTAGCTGATCCAAGAAGATTAGTTGAAGAACTAGATTAAAGGAGTAAGTAATATGTTAGAGGAAGTAAAAAAACGTCTCGGAATTACTGGAGACTATCAAGATGATACAATTCAAGGTTATATTGAAGATGTAAAGCAATTTCTTCTAGATGGTGGAGTAAAGAAAGAGGTTGTTGATGCTTCTTCGACAGTTGGTGTAATTGCAAGAGGTGTATCAGATTTATGGAATTATGGAAGTGGGGGAACATCGTTTTCCCCATATTTCTTACAAAGAGCAATTCAATTAAGTAGCAAAGATAGTTCTGATATTGAAAGAGAAAATACCGATAAAAATAAAGAGAATGATAAAGGTGATGAAAATGAGTGATTATAGATTAGAAATAAAAAACCCTATTCCACTTATATTATTAGTTCCAAAATCAGTTTCTAAAATAAAGGGTGTTAATCAAAAACAATATCCGACAGTTGAAGAAGCTTTATCTGTAAAAGATAAAAATAGTAAACCTATAAATTTATTCTTTGGAAGTTTCAAAACTTATGGTGGAACAGAAAAGACAATAAATGGTATATATTCCATAGAAGATACTGCAAATATAGAAACCTGGTATAGACCAGATATTATTAGCAATTGCAGAATTGTTAGAGCTAGTGATAATGCTGTATTTGATATTATTAATGAACCAGAAGATATAAATCAAAGGCATCAATTTTTAAAATTCAAAGTAAGACGTGTAAAAGGTGGTGCTTAATATGAGTAGCAAAACACGTATAGAATTCGATGGATTTGAAGAAGCAATATCAAGACTTACTAAATTAAATGGAAATGTAAAAAGTATTTCAGAAAAGGCCTTAAAGAAAACCCATGAGATAATCACACAAAAAGCAGAAGATGCAATAACACCACATAATCAAACACATCAAACAGAGAAAAGTTTACGCAAAGAAGCGGAAATTGAATGGGCTGGAACAGTAGCAAGTGTAAAGACAGGATTTAGTATTAGTGAAGGTGGACTTGCTTCAATATTTTTAATGTATGGTACTCCAAGAATGAAAAAGGACCAAAAAATGTATAATGCTTTTTGGAGTAAAAGTACACAGCAAGAAGTTGCAGAAGCACAAAAAGAAATATTTTATAATGAAATAAGGAGGTTAAACGGTTAGTATGGAAGATTTATTAATAAGCACAATTGAATCGTTAGGCTATCCGATATTTCGACAAGGATCACTTGGCGAGGATGAACCATATCCTGAAAGTTTTTTTACTTTCTGGAACAATAATACAGATGGAGAAGAGTTCTACAATAACAAAGAAAATTCTATAGTATGGGATTTTGATTTGAATTTTTACTCGAGTGATCCAAGCCTAGTAAGCACAATGCTAATAAAAGCAAAAGAAAAATTAAAAGAACATAAATTTATAATTTATGGAAAAGGTCACGATGTAAGAAGTGATGAGGTAACTCACACAGGACGTGGAATAAACGTTAAAATAATAGAAAAATAGGGAGGTAAAAACATGAACAAAAATCTTGATGAAATTGTTGAATATAGAGGTGTGACTGATTTAGTTATAGCTGAAGTATTAACAGATAATAATAAAGAGGGAGAAGGATATACAACAGGAGAAGTGATTGAATTAGCTGGTGTTGGAGAAATTTCAAAAACTACAAGTAATTCAAGTGAATCAAAATATTACAACAATATGGCAGCAATAGTTATTAATTCTACTGGAGCAGATGAAATTAAATGTTCTGTATCTGTAATTCCTCAAGACAAATTAGCTTTGATTACAGGACAAGACTATGATGAAGAAACTGGAACATTAATTGAAGGAGAAAGAAAAGTAAAATATTTCGCATTAGGTTATAAAACAAAGAAAACTAATGGCGATGAAATATATGTATGGAGACATAAAGGAACATTTAATATTCCTGATAATACTCATGCAACAGAAAATGATGGAACAGATTCGAATGGTCAAGAAGTAACATATACAGGAATTTCTACAACACATAAATTTACTAAAACAGGTAAAGTTGCAAAAGCTATCAATGTTGATGTTGCAAAAGATCGTGCTGATGTAAGTACATTCTTTAATACTGTTACAACAATAGATACTTTAAAAGCAAAAACAATTGAAGCCTAGGAGGATAAAAGATGGATTTAAAGTTAAATATTTATGAAAAAAGAAAAATAGTTAAGACTTATACAGCAGAAACATATGATTTGATGTTTGGAACAGTGGAGGATTTATTAAATATTATTGATATTGACAATATCCAAGCAGGAGATAAGACAGAGTTAATTAAAGCTGTTGCAAAAGTGCTTGCACATTCTATGGATATCGTTAAACCACTACTTAAAGATGTATTTGATGGATTGACAGATGAAGAATTAAGAAATACATCTATAAAAGAAATTGTAGATGTTCTAGCTAATATAGTAACATATTCGATTAATCAAATAACTAAAGGAAATAACGGAAAAAACTAGAAGAGGGGGACATATCTGATGTTCCCCTTTATCAGATATTTTTTGAATTGGAAATGCAAATTTGCGAACGATTTCCCGCAATCACACCGTTTTCAATAAGAAGAGAAAAAATAAAAGAAGTTTTTTTATTAGTTAGAAGATTAAATATCTATGATGATAAAGGTAAAACAAAAAAGAAAAAGACAAAGAGGAGACCAGCTGGAGACAGCTGGTTTTAATTTGCGTTAAAAAGAGGTGAGTAAGAATGCCAAAAGGAGAAGATATAACAACCAAATATAGACTTGATATATCAGAATTTAAAAGAAATATAACTGAAGCAAATAATTTAATGAAAGTTTCAAAATCAGAATTTAACAAAGCAAGTGCTGGGTTAGATGATTGGTCAAAATCAAGTGATGGTTTAAATGCAAAACTAAAACAATTAAAAACAACAATAGAAGCCCAAACTTCAAAATTACAAGCTTATCAATCTCAATTACAAACTGCACAAAAATATGAAAAGCAATCTGCGAATTCAGTTGAAACATTAAAGCAAAAATTAGAAGAAGCTAAAAGAACTTATGGCGAAAATTCTGATGAAGTAAAAAGTTTAGAAGGACAATTAAGTTCAGCAGAACAGGCTCACTCATCAATGAAAAAACAAGTTGCTGATTTAACTGTTGCTGTAAATAATCAAGAAGCAACAGTAGCAAAGGCTGAAAAGGAATATAGCAATTATATTTCAAAATTACAAGAAGTACAATCAGCAGAGCAAAAAGCAAAAAGTGCAACAAGTCAATTGTCAAGTACAATTGAAGCACAGCAAAATGCAGTTAACAAAGCAAAGGAAGCATATAAAGAAGCGGTTATACAATATGGAGCAAATTCAACAGAAGCAAAGAAGTTAGGCAAGGAAGTAAAAACTTTATCAACAGAATTACAAGAAAACAAAGATCAGATGGAAAAAGCTGATAAAGCAGCAGATAAATTAGATAAAAGCATAAAAGATGCAGGAGATTCTGCAAATGAAGCTTCTCAAGGTGGATTTACTGTTATGAAAGGAGTTCTAGCTAATTTAGCAACAAGTGCTATTGAGGCTGGAATAGGAGCACTAATGAAATTAGGGGGAGCAATAATAGATGTTGGAAAGCAAGCTATAACAGCATACTCTGATTATGAACAATTAGTTGGCGGTGTTGAAACTTTATTTAAAGATAGTGCACCTATAGTTGAAAACTATGCAAATAATGCATACAAAACAGCAGGACTTTCTGCTAATGAATATATGGAAACAGTAACATCTTTTTCTGCTTCATTACTACAAAGTTTAAATGGAGATACAGAAAAAGCTGCTAAAGTTGCTGACACAGCAATAACAGATATGGCAGATAATGCAAACAAAATGGGTACTTCAATGGAATCAATACAAAATGCATATCAGGGATTTGCTAAACAAAATTATACAATGCTTGATAACTTAAAACTTGGATATGGTGGTACAAAGTCAGAAATGGAAAGACTTATTGCAGATGCCAATAAAGTTAAAAAAGCAAATGGTGAGATGGCCAATTTAAGTATTAATAGTTTTGCAGATATTACTGAAGCTATACATATTGTTCAGACCGAGATGGATATTACAGGTACAACAGCTAAAGAAGCTAGTACAACAATTCAAGGATCAATAGGATCAATGAAATCAGCATGGACCAATTTATTAATTGGAATGGCTGATGAAAATTCAAATTTTGATACTTTGATGGAAAACTTTATCGATAGTGTTGGTACTGTTTTAGAAAATATATTACCAAAAGTAAAACTAGTAATTGATAGTATAATGTCCTTATTAAATGAATTACTACCTCAAATAATCGATATGGTAAGCGAAATGTTACCAGATTTACTAGCTGGTGTTACAGAATTAGCTAAGGGACTAATTGAAGCAATCCCTTCTTTAATTACTTCAATAATTAATACATTAGCAGGATTTGCTCCTGATTTAATAACTGCTGGTGTAGAAATAATAACAAATCTTTTAGAGGGGTTATCAACAGCAATACCACAAATCGTTACTGCAATAGTAGATATGATTCCAAAGGTAATACAGGCACTAGTAAATGCTATCCCAGATTTAATAAATGGAGCAATACAATTTTTTATGGCAATTGTACAAGCAATTCCAACAGTAATTAGATCAATTCTAAATGCTTTACCACAAATAATAGATAGTATAGTCAATGGTTTAATAACAGGAATACCTCTTTTAATAGATGGTGCAGTTCAGTTATTAATGGGAATTATAGATGCTATTCCTCAAATTATAGATGCTCTTTTAGATGCATTACCAACTATTATAAAAGCCATAGTAAATGGATTAATAAGTGGAATAAGTGCAATTATACAAGGAGCAATTCAATTGCTAATGGGAATAATAGATGCAATACCACAAATTATACAAGCTTTAATACCTGAAATACCTAAAATTGTTATGACAATAGTACAAGTATTAATTGAAAATTTACCAACTCTTATTCAAGGAGCAATTCAATTATTTATGGGACTTGTTATGGCGATTCCACAAATATGTATGGAATTAATAAAAGCAATTCCACAAATAATTGTAGCAATTTTCCAAGCATTAGCACAATTACCAGAACAACTAGGACAATTTTTTCAACGGAGCATGGGAAGGTATAAAGAATGTTTTTGCAAATGTAGGAACTTGGTTTAAAGATATGTTCCAACAAGCATGGGACAATATAGTTGCAATCTTCCAAGGTATTGGAGAATTCTTTGGTGGGCTTTGGGATAATGTTACTTCAATACTTAGTGGAATAGGTGATTGGTTTAGGAATATGTTCCAAGGAGCATGGGAAGGTATAAAAAATGCCTTTTCTGGAGTAGGAGATTTCTTTGGAGGAATTTGGCAAGGTATACAAAATGCATTTTCTCATGTTACTGATTGGTTCAAAAATATATTTTCAAATGCATGGCAAGCAGTAAAGAATGTATTTAGTGCAGGAGGAAAAATCTTTGATGGAATAAAAGAAGGGATTGTTAATGTTTTCAAAACAGTTGTTAATGGAATAATAGGTGGAATAAATAAAGTAATAGCGGTTCCTTTTAATGCTATAAATGGAATATTAGAAAAGATAAAAGGTATTGAAATAGTAGGAATTAAACCTTTTGACTGGATACATAGTTTTAATGTTCCGCAAATTCCACAACTAGAAATGGGTACTGTTGTAAAAAAAGGTAAGCCATACTTGCTTGAAGGTAAAGGAGATGAGGCTGTTGTTCCATTGCATAAAAATAAATATTGGATTAAAGCAGTAGCAAATGATATGAAAGAACAATTAAGAGGCAATAATTTAGCAACTACAAACAACATATCAAACACAACTTCAAACACTAATAATTTCACACAAATCATTAATGCACCAAAGCAACCATCAAGGTTACAACTATACAGACAAACAAAGAATTTGTTAAATTTAGTAAATGCAAATGCATAAGGAGGGGAAATAGAAATGTTTATACTAAAAATAGAAAATGCCAAAGGAGCGGTTTTAGAACTTACAAATAATGAAGAAAACTTTCAAGTAACAGATATTTCTGGTTTAAACCCTCCAAATGCAAATATAAATACATCAAATTATGCAAATGGTGATGGATCTTCTTTTAATAGTTCAAGAATTCCAAATAGAGAAATTGTTATTACTGTTTATATTAATGGAGATGTTCAAAAGAACAGATTAACATTATATAAATATTGTAGAAATAAAGAATGGTGCAAAATCTATTATAAAGATGATTCAAGAGATGTATTCATTGAAGGATATGTTCAAACATTAGACGTTACTCCTTTTTCACAAAAACAAGTTGCTCAAATTTCAATTTTGTGTCCAAATCCATATTTCAAAGATATAGATACAATAATACAAAGCATTTCAAAAATTATAAAGGGATTTACATTCCCATTTTCTATAAATATAGATGAACCAATTCCATTTTCTACTCTTGAACTTGAAAAGGTAACAAATGTTATAAATGATAGTGAAAGTGAAACTGGATTAATAATAGATGTTACCTTTATGGGTACAGTTAGAAAATTGGAGATTCGTAATGTTGATAATGGAGAAAACTTTATTCTTGATTATGAGTTTATAAAAAATGATAAATTAGTAATTAATTGTAATAGAGGCAGTAAATCAGTAATTTTAACAAGAGATGCAGTTGAACATAATCTAATTCCTTATGTTAGAAGCGGTTCTACATTCTTCCAGTTAGGGATAGGAGATAATAATTTTAGTTTCTTGGCTGATGAAGGATCTGATGATATGTTAGTAGATATCCGTTTTAATTATTATAAGGTATATTTAGGAGTTTAATAATATATGGAAGAATTTTATTTATTAGATAATGAATTAAATAAAAAATATATAATTGATACATATTCAAGTGCAATATGGGCAAGTAGGTATAATGATATTGGTGATTGTGAATTAGTTATTTCAGCTTCTGAAGAAAATTTTAAGAAAATAGAAGAATGTAAATATATTGCTCGAAATGATGATGATATGGTTTGTAAAATCAAAAAGATAAACCTAAAAACTGATGAAGAAAATGGAGATGAACTAATTCTTACAGGAATTGATATAACAGATATATTAAATCAGAGAATAGTAGTAAAACAGACTAATTTTAATGGATTAGTAGAGGATTATATTAGAACTCTTATTAATGATTCAATTATTAAACCAACAGATGCAGATAGAAGAATCAAAAATTTTCTTCTTGCTGATAAAGTTGGTTTTTCTGATGCCATTCGAGAACAAGTAACTTATGATTATGTTGGAAACAAAGTAAAAGAACTATGTAAGCAATATGGATGGGGATATAGAGTTACTGTTCACAACAATAATTTTGTTTTTGTGTTATATATGGGAAGAGATATAAGTAAATATATTACTTTTTCTCATAATTACGATAATATTTCTACAACAGATTATTCAAAAGATGATAGCAATATAAAAAATGTTGCATTAATTGCTGGAGAAGGGGAAGGAGTAGCAAGAAGGACAACAACTATTGGTAAAGGTGTAGGAATAGATAGACACGAATTATATGTTGATGCTCGTAGTGTTTCTAGTGAAATTGATTATGATGAATTACTAATAAATTATCCAAATGGAAAAGAAAAAGTTATAAATAATGTAATTTATTATCAAGTAAATGGAAGTAATATAGCAATAATCACTAAAAATGATGCTGGAGAAGTTACTAATGTTCAATTATGTAACAATATTTATATTGAAAACTTAAGAAATACTGGATATGAAAAGATGGCGGCTTATACATCTGTTACTTCTTTTTCAGGAGAAATAATAGTTGGTATGAGTTACCAATATAAAAAGGATTATAAATTAGGTGATATTGTAAAAATCGTTAATGAATATGGAATCTCTATTAATGTAAGAATATCTGAAGTAATAGAAAATCGAGATGATAATGGTTACACTATGGAACCAACTTTTGAAAATATAGAATAATAAAAAAGGAGGTCAAAAATGGAAAACGATGTGAAATATAAAGTAGATGCTGGCTTTTTTGATGCAATTGATGGAGATAGAAAATATTCAGCAGAAGATATGAATAGGCCATATAGAAAATTAATAAGCAATGGAGTTTTTGCAACACCAAAAGGAACTCCATCAGATTTTCTACAAGTTTTTGCAGCAAATAACGGAATGAATGTAATTGTATCTGCTGGTTATGCTTTGATTGGAGATAAGTGGTTTGAAAATCCAAGTGATTTAATAATAACTATATCACAAAATTCAGAAGTATTAACAAGAATAGATAGTATTATAGCTCAAGTTGATAAAACACAACCAGGAAGAGTTGGAAGTATAGTTTATAGACAAGGTTCAGCTTCAAGTAATCCTATACATCCTAATATTAATACAGAAGAGGATATAGCAGAATTTAGATTGGCTGATATTAGAATAAGTCCTTCTTGTGTAGAGATTACTCAAGACTTAATTACAGATTGTAGAGGAAGTGATGAATGCCCTTGGGTTACAAGTTTACTTTATCAAGTCGATACATCTACTTTATATGCTCAATGGCAAGCTGCATATAAAAAATATTATGAAGATCAAGAAGTGGAACATGATTCTTACTTTGAAGAATTTAAAACGATAATGTCAAACTTTTTCAAAGAAGAGGAGAAAACTTTTGATGTATGGTTTCAAAAAATGAAAGATCAATTATCAGAAGATGCAGCTGGAAATTTACAAGTTGAAATAGATAACTTAAATGAAATTGTTATGGATGCTATATCTCCAATAACAACAGAAGTAGGAGAAATACTAGCAACCGAAAATGGAGAATATATTGTAGCTGGATTGTAATACAGTTATATTGCAAAATAGTTATTTTAATTTGCAAAATATGTTATTTTATAGGAGGAAAGAATTATGATTAAGAAAATAACAGAGTTAGTAAAAGGAATACCAGTTAATGAAGATGTAATTCCATTTGTTGATAGTGCAAATGGAGAAACGAAAAAGGTAATAATAGATGATTTGCTAAAAGCTATAGTTCCTAAAAATGCAGGTGCACACAATGGAATATATAGAGGAAAAGATATAACAGATCTATTCTATAATGGTACACTATCACAACAAATAGCAACAGGAACTTTTGATGATGTTTTTATAGGAGATTATATAATAGGAAAGGTAAGTAAAAGAAAGTATTTAGTTGCAGATATTAATTACCGATTAAATATGGGAGATGCTGAATGCAAGACACCACATATCTTAATGATTCCAGAAAGAATAATGGGAACTGCTAAGATGAATGATACTAATATTACAACTGGAGCTTATGTTGGTAGTAAAATGTACACAGAATACTTAACACCATTTAAAGCAGTGATACAAAATGATTTTGAAATAAGTCATATTGTACAACATAAAAATCTTCTTGCAAATGCTGTAACAAATGGATATGAAAGTGCTGGAGGATGGTTTGACAGTACAATAGAATTAATGAATGAAATTATGGTATACGGTGGAAATATATTCCATAATATACAAAATGGAGCTAATCTACCATATAATTATACAATAGATAAGCAACAGTTATCATTATTCAAATTAAGACCTGACTTAACAGTAGCAAGAAATGATGCAGGAGAAAGATATTGGTATTGGCTAAGAGATGTCGTTTCTGCGTCTCATTTCGCCCATGTCGGCACCAATGGCAATGCCCACTACGACGGTGCTTCGCATGCCGGCGGTGTGCGTCCAGCTTTCCTAATCAAATAATCGAACATCAAGCTAGGGCTTGTCCCTAGCGAAATATAAACAATATGTTAGAAAGGAAAATTTGATTAGCAATGTCAGAAATAAAAAAGAGCCAAAGAAGTGAAAGTAAATTACAGACAGTTCATAATGCATATAAAATACGAACTGCAGTAACGAAACTTGCAGAAAATAATTTCTATTTTGATTTGAATAAAATTAATGATGTAGTAGAACAAAACACAAAAAATATAACGGATGAAAAGCTAAAGGAAAAATCTAAAAAGCGAATATATCAATATTTTAATAATCAAATATTAAGAATAACAGATAAAGTTATAAATTCTGCTTGTGGAATAAATGAACATCTACGAATTGCAAATACAATATTTCCAACATATATGTCCGAATTTGAAGAAAGACGACTAGAGCTAGATAAAGCAATGAGTTGTTGCAATGTTCTTCAAGATGAACTTCAGTATGCTGGAGAATGTTTATATGCTGATCTAAATAGATTCACATCTTTAGTCATAGAAATTCAAAAAGAATTTAATATGATAAAAAAGCTCAGACAAACTGACAATAGATTTCTTAAAGATATAAAACAATAAAATATAATTGGGGTAATCTTTATATGTCGTTTCTGCATCTAATTTCGCTAATGTCAACAGCAACGGTAATGCCAACAACAACAGTGCGTCCAACTCTAACGGTGTGCGTCCAGATTTCACTACTATACAAATTTTTTATGGACTATGTTTCCATTGGTAATAGTATGGGAAAGGGAAAGGAAAGGTTGTCCCTTCAATCCGTAAAAGAACTGATTGATAAATGCTAATCATTATGCAGTTGATTACGATCATTACTGCTATACAAGTGATTTTATGAATAAATTTTATGATGCTAATTTAATTTATAAAGCTGGGAAAAAAGCAATTGCTGGTGCTCCATTTAAATACAAAGCACAACTTTTTGAAATGAATCAATTATTAGAAACTGCACAAATTCAAAAAGCAATGGTTGAAAAGACATACAGACCAACAAAGCGGAACAAAATTTGTAATAAAAGAGCGAGGCAAGAAAAGAAATATTACAACAAATATAATGGTTGACAAGACAGTTAATCATTTACTTTGTGATGAAGTGTTAAGCCCAGCTATTTCTCCTTTTCTAATACATGATAATGGAGCTAGTCGAAAAAATAAAGGTGTAGCTTTTAGCAGAAAAAGACTAGAAATACACTTACATAAATATTATAGAGAACACAAAAACAACGAGGGTTATATTCTTTTAATGGATTTTAGTGGATATTATTCAAGTATTCCATATAAGAAATGTTTGCAGGTTATGAACAATTTGTTAAGAAATGTGAATAATGAAGATAAAGCAATGACAATGTGGATTCTGCAAAATATATTTCAAGTATTTAGTATAGAATCTAATAAAGATAGAGGGATTAATATAGGATCACAACCAAGTCAAAATATTGGAATTGCATATCCTAGTAGAATTGATAATTATATAAAAATTGTTAAAGGTTGTAAGTATTATGGAAGATATACAGATGATAGTTATATAATACATGAGAGCAAAGAATTCTTAAATGAGGTGCTAGAAGGAGTATTAAAAATTGCAGATAAATTGGAATTAGTAATAAATCCTAAAAAAACACATATTGCAAAGTTATCACAGACATTTAAATTTTTACAATTGAAATATTCACTAACTGAAACAGGTAGGATCATTAGAAGAATAAATCCAAAAGCAATAACTAGACAACGAAGAAAATTAAAAGCAT
>CAQRYF010000027.1 GCA_948875265.1 uncultured Clostridia bacterium | reverse complement strand
TTACCAAAATCAGTTACTCCTAGATTTTATAATAAGATTTCAACAATAGAGAATTGTAATATTATAACAACTCTTAATATAACTCCTACTGATCCATCAAAAACAATACAAAAGGTTAATAAAAAGATAAGTGGAATGAAAACAGAAAGATTAGAAAAAATTAAAAAAGCAAATAAAAACGGCTATAATTATGAAGCAGTTAGAGATGAAAAGTTAGAAGATGCTTTAATAGATGCACAGTCTTTGAGAGATGCTTTACAAAAGAAAAAACAAAAATTATTTACTAATAATATTCTAATATGTGTTCAATCTGATAGTTTGGATGAATTAGAAAAAGCAACTAAAATGATAAAAAGCATTGCTAGTGAACACTTAATTACAGTGTATAATTTAGACTGGCAACAACTTGAAGGATTACAAAACTGTCTCGCTTTTGGTTTTAATACTTTACAAATTCAAAGGTCTTTAACATCAGAAAGTACCGCTGCAAATGTACCATTTAATACAAAAGACTTAATGCACCAAAATAGCATATTCTATGGCATTAATCTTGTATCTAAAAACCCTGTATTTGCTGATAGGAAAAAACTTTTGAATGGCAATGGATGTGTATTAGCAACTTCTCGGAGCTGGAAAATCATTTTCAATAAAATTAATAATAGAACAAGTTTTATTACGATACCCTAGAGATGAGATTGTAATTTTAGATCCACAAGGTGAGTATGCACCAATAATAAAAGCATTTCGAGGGCAAACTTTAAACATTAGTACATCTAGTAATACTTATATAAATCCCTTCGATTCTTCATTACAATATGAACAAGATGAGGAAACCTTGAATAATAAGATAGAATTTTCACTTGCATTTATCGAATCACTAGTGTCTAGTGGTGGTCTTTCAGGAGAACAAAAAACTCTTGTTGATAGATGTACTAAAAATATATATGAAGAATATCAACTTCATAATTTTAGTGAACAATATGAACCAGATTTTATAAAATTCTATAAAGAATTAAAGAAACAACCAGAACGAGAGGCTAAAAACCTTGCTCTAGTTCTTGAAAGATATGTCTTGGGAGGAATGGATATATTCTCGAAAAAAACAAACATTGAAGTAAAAAATCGCTTAATTTCTTTTGATATTTCTGAACTACCTCGTTCTATTCAAACAACTGGATATCTTGTTGTTTTGGAACATATTATGAATAGGTTAAAAAGAAATAAAAACTTAGGAAAGCATACGTGGATTTTCATTGATGAATTTCATATATTACTTGCAAATCCATATTCTGCTGATTATATTGCAAAAATCTATAAAACAGGCAGAAAGGAAAATGCTATTCCCACAATTATCACCCAGAACATTGGTGATGTAATAAAAAATGAGCAAGGGTGTAAAATTTTATCTAATTCAGAATTTGCTATAATTTTAAAACAAAAGGCTCTTGATTTACCTGCTATATGCAAAATATTTGATATTTCAGAGGAAGAATCAAGGTATGTAATAGATTCACCAACAGGGCAGGGAATATTAGTCTATGGTGAGGACAAAGTTGCTTTTAGAAATCAGATTTCAAAGGATTCATATATATATGAATTAAATCAAACCTCTAATATGCAACTTAGTAAAGTAGCTTAGGAGTTTATAAATGGCAAATGAAAATAATAATGTAAATAAAGATGTTGCAAATTCTTTAAGCAAATATTCTGATTATGCTCGTAAAGGAACTAACCTTGTTTTAGATAGTGCGAATGCAATAAACAAATGGTATGCAGAAGAATTAGATAAAATAACTGAAAATAATGTTAATTTTAATAGATTAGAAACATCCGTAGATAATTCTACAGATGTAATAGAAAGTACAGATAACCAACCACAAACTAAAATTGAAACAAAGATAGATAATTATGATGGATTGCAAACAAATAATAATCATAATTCAAAAAAATTGGTTAATGTTAATAATAGTAGAATAAATACACAAGCAGTAAATACTGATTATATTGTCAAAGGTATTAAAAATAATATAGGCATAGTTCATATTGAAAATGCTGATAATGCTAACAATTTAGATAATACTGTAGAAGGCACTTCAAATAAAGAAAGTAAAATACCTAAAAGAATTGCCACTACTATAAAAGATACAAAATTCATTAATAATACAACAAATAAAATAATTAAAACTGGAAAAACAATTAACGCTGGATTAAATGAAGGAGAATTAAAGAGTTTTGAAAATACTTCTAGTAGAATTATGACAAAACCAGTAAAAAAAGTAACTGGAAAAGTTGCAAATAAGGTTACTAATATATTGGCAAAAGGTACGAAGAAAGCTATTAAAAAAGTTGAAACTAAAGTAGCAGAAAAAACAACTCATATTTTAATAAAATTTATGCAAGTGATAGCAAAATTGATAGCAAGTGTAATGAAAATGATTATTTCTATGTTACCACAAATTGCACCAGTTATAATAATAATTGTTGTAATAGTAGCATTTTGTAGTTTCTTCGGATTAGGAATGAGTGAAGATACCAAGAAAGAATATGAAAAATATATGATTTCTGTTCAAGATGAGTATGATATGCAGACTGTTGAATATTACAATGAAGGGAAAATTGTTCAAGGTGCAATAGAAGGAAAGGGTTTTATAAATTGGAAAGCACCACTTGCTATAATACAAATGTTGAATGGAGATTTAGTATATGATAATGCAGAAAAGGAACTCTTAAATACTTTTAAGGATGCAGAATTATATGAAAAAATAACAGAAGAAACATATACTTATGAAAAAACTACAGATGAAACAGATGAACAAGGAAATATAACTACTAAAGCTGAAACTATTACAGAAACAAAGAAGATGGTTTCTAATCCTTCCATAGATGATTTTATAAATTGGTGTAATAGTAATTTTAGTAAAATTAATAATTACAAGAAGAATAAAAAAATAAAATATGATTCTGAACAAACAAAATTTACAGATAGTGAAATTGAACAAATAAAATTCTTATATAATTCAACTCACTTTTTTGATTTATTTAGTGGAGATTTTAAAGAAAGGTATAATTATTTAAGTATAAATATTGGTAATGAGCAATTACAGGCTATCTATAATGAGTTTTTAAATAATATTGGAACTAGATACTTAATGGATCATTCTAATTTAAAATATGATGAGTGTATGGATTATTATGATTGTTCAAGTTGGGTTATACATTGTCTATCCCATTGTGGAATAGTAACCATTCCTAATACAACTGCACAAGGAATTTATAATAATCATTGTTATCCTATTTCAGTAGATGACAGAAAAGCAGGGGATTTAATTTTCCTAAAAGACACTTATAATAATGGTGAACCTGGTAGCATTTCTCATATTGGTATTTTTATGGGAGAACTCTCGATAAACGGTAGAACTGATGAATGGGTTATTGATACTCGGTGGAAACCCATCTGGTGTAAGAATAAGAAAATATAAAAATGGTTGGTGGAATGGAAGTAATTTTTATGGATTTGCTAGATTGAAAGGAAATTAGGAAGTGATATATATTGGATAATACTATACAAATGAATTTGTTTGAATATTTTATAGATTCAGAGCAATTCTCAATACAAGAGGCAACCAACCTTGTGAGAAATGTTAAAAATATGAATGTAAATAATGAATCAATAAGAGCAAGAATTTACGAAGGTGTTGATAGAGGTATATTTCAAAAAATCACTAGAGGTGTCTACAAAGTAACAAAGCAATTAGAAAATACAGAAAGTACCTGTTTATTGATTAATGGTGATGGAAGAAATTTATCTATGATAAAAAACCATTCTATTGATGGTATTATTACAGATCATCCTTATGATTTGCAGAAAGCTCTTACTGGTGGAAATAGGAAGTTTGCTACTTTTGAGCTTTTTAGATATGAAAGCAAAGACTTTAAAGAAAAACAACGAGTGCTAAAAGAAGGAGCATTTTTAGTTGAGTTCCTACCAGAAGAATCCGAAGTTAATTATGAATATCTTTATAAAATAAAAAAAATGGCAAAGGAAAATGGATTAAATTATTTTGCAAAAGTTTCATGGGTGAAAGGCAATTTTATATCTAACACAGGTAGAAAAGCAAAGAATTCAGAAGATGTAATGATTTTTAGTAATGGCGAACCTAGAAATCTAAAGCTAGACGCAAAGAAAAATCTTGCTATTGCTAATAAAAATAACTTAGATACAAAAGGCAAATCATCCTATGAAATAAGAGATATGTTGCAAGAACATGATTTAGAAATATGCTATATGAAGGGAACTAATGGAATGTTGCCTACAGTATTTAATCATCAACCTAAAAATATACGAGATAAGATTATGAAGGCAGAAAAGCCAGTTAAATTAATTAAAGAAATAATTGAATACATCTCCAAACCTTATGAAACACTATTAGACCAATATGCTGGAAGTGGAAATTTTGTTATTGCTTGTTCCAATAAAAATAGGAATAGTATTGCTATCGAAAAAGATAATGCTATGTTTCAAAAAATGAAAAATAATATTGAAGAAAATTTGGATATTAAATTTAATAAAGTAATTCCTTATGATGATTATGATTATTAGTAAGTTGAAAATAACTATTATTTATGATATTATAGTCACAAAAGGTACTTGTCTTTATATTATCATATACAATAATTTTTATGAATAAAGCCAAATAGTAAAAGAAGTCATAAAAATTTAACCTAAATAAAAATGCAGAAAGGTATCAGATGAATAATAAAGAATATTTAAAAAATTATAATGAATACATAAAATATATAGAAAGTGATGATTTTATTCAATCAGATTCTATTAACTATAGGGGTGTCAATCATCCATATCAAATGAATCGATGCGATTTATATTTTGTTGATTATTTGTTAGATAATAATTATGATGTAAAAATTAAGAAAATGTATAATAGTAAAACTATATTTGAAGTTAGCAAGGATGGAATAACAGAAAAATATGAAATATATTCAGAAACTGTTTATAGTAAAATGTGGAATGTATGTGAAACTTTTAGAGAATATTTTGAAAAATCCAAACTGATAAAGGAACACTTTTTAGATTCAATAGATATATAGTAATTTATAGAGGAGATTATGAGTTGAATAGAGAAGAAATATTTGAATATGTAAAAGAAGAATATAATACTATTCCAGTTTATTCTTGGGATAAATATCCTTTATATGCTGTATTGAAACATAGCAATAATAAATGGTACGGAATTATTATGAATATATCAAAAGGAAAACTTGGATTAAATGGAAAAGAAGAAATTGACATATTAGATGTGAAATGTCCTCCAGAATTGATAGGTGGATTTAGAAAAGAAAAAGGATTTTTACCTGCATACCACATGAATAAAGAACATTGGATAACAATACTTTTAGATGGAAGTGTAGATAAAGAGAAAATAAAACAGTTAATTGATTTGAGTTATGATTTGACAGAAACATAATTACAAGTTAAGGAGGAACGATTATGAAAAAAGAAAATATTTATAAATTTCTATATGCTGTTTCAATGTTTTTAGTAATTGGATTCGCAATAAGATTAGGTGTAGATTATTTTAAATATGATAATATAGGTGATTCTGCACCATTCTATGCTTTTGTAATTGAAAGAATAATAGAGTTTATAATACCAAGTATTATTGTATTTATTATTGCAAAAGTAGTAAAGAAAAAATATAGTAAGTAATGCATAAGTTACAAACTATCACTTATCTATGACTTTTTTCCATTTTGTGATATAATATACATAAGGAGATGATAACAATGTGGTATGAGGATTCATATAATCAATCTATACAAGTTATCAAAAATGCTAATAAAAAGCTATCACCAAAGGAATACAGGATTATTGCAAAAGAGAATAACTTGCTAAGTCCAGAGTGTTTAAGATTTATAACTAATCTTCAATTTGTAGAATTGGTAAACAATATAAGAAAATAAAACAAATTAATAATTATTTGAGATATTAAGAAATTAATATCTCTTTTTTATTATTGTTTTGGAAAGGAGTGATTTTTATAGCATTAGAATTTAAAAGTTTTTATAAACAAGCTACAGGAAATGAATTAAGCAAATGCAAATATCCTACTAGATTAGATACTTATGGATGTGGATGCAGTCATAACTGTAGTTATTGTTATGCAAGGTCTTTATTAGACTTTAGGAATTTGTGGAATCCATTAAATCCTAGAGTTGCAGATATAAATAAAATAAAAAAGCAGATTGATAAAATAGATCCTGATACAGTTGTTAGATTAGGTGGGATGACTGACTGTTTCCAAGCCTTTGAAAATGCTTATAGGGTAACTTATCAAACGATACAATTATTGAATGAAAGAAGAATTCATTATTTAATTGTAACGAAATCTGATATGGTGGCAAGTGATAAATATCTAGAAATACTAGATAAAGAACTTGCTCATATTCAAATATCAGTTACTTCTACGGATGATAAAACCGCTTTTAAATATGAAAAAGCACCTTCTTCATCCAGAAGAATAGCTGCAATAGAAAAATTATATAAAATGGGATATGATGTTTCGCTTCGTCTATCTCCTTTTATTTTTGAGTTAATTGATTTTGATAAATTGAATTCTATTAACTGTGATAAAGTGTTAGTCGAATTTTTAAGAGTAAATACTTTTATAAAAAGATGGTTTTCAGAAGTTGACTTTTCAAAATATACTCTAAAACAGAGTAACTATTTACACTTGCCTTTAGAATTTAAAATAGAACAATTAAAATCAATAACAGGCTTTAAAGAATTAACTGTGTGTGAAGATGTAACAGAACACTATGAATATTGGAAAAATAATGTCAATCCAAACAAAGAGGATTGTTGCAATTTAAGTTTTATGGAAAATTCAAAACAAGAGAAAGTAGTTGCATAGGAGGAATTTATAAATGAAAGAAAAATTTGCTGTATTTGCACAAAATTTAGCATATTACAATGAAGGTATGTTAGTTGGAGATTGGATTGAGTTGCCACAACTTCCTGAAATTATAGATAAATATTTAAAAGAAACTGTAAAAATTGATGAAGAACATGAAGAATATGAAATAGCAGATATTGATAAAGTTCCTTTTCCATATTCTTCAATCCAATGGTCAGATTTACATGAATTAAATAATTTAGCAATTATTTATAATACATTAACTATAGAACAAAAAGAAGCTATACAAGCATATTTAGAATCAGATGGTGAAGAACACTATTGTATTAGCGAACTTATTAATATTTGCTTACAAGCAGATGAAATAGATTATTATAGATATTATTTTGAAGGTATTAAATATAGTCAAGATTGTCCACCAGAAATAAAAATGGGTTATACAATGGCAGAAGAATTTGGTATTCACCAAACATTAGAAAAATTGGGAATATTAGATTATTTTGATTTTGAAAAATATGGAAATAGTTTTGGATATGATTATAATCTATTAGAAAACGGATATTTTACTTATGAACATAATTTAGACCCAAATTATTATTCTAAGGAAGAAATACAAGAAAAAATAGAATCTATTTTACTACAAAATAAAAATAAGGAGGAAAACGACTATGAGAAAGCAATATGATGATTTTACACAAATGAAATTAAAAGATATGTGTAAAACTATGAGTGATATGACTTATACCTACATTGATCCAGATAGTGGTAAGCCAACAAAAGTGCCACCATCACATTATGAAAAAATATTAGAGGCTGTAAAAGAAAATTATATGGGAAAGATTACAAGTAAGCAATTTCTTACTATTATGTATAATCAACTAAATGCCTTAAAAAAAGAGGATGAAAAATATTTTAGACAGGCTCTACTATGTATTGATATGGGAATAAATCCAAAAGATTTAAGAGTAGATGAACAAATTGCTATTTCATTTACTGATAGTTATATGGATGATAAACAAAAGCAAGAAAAAAAGAATTTTCATTTTCTAAGTCAGAATATAGTAGATACTTATAATGAATCAAAGGAAAACCCTTTGATTCAAGCAAGAGGTATAGGAGTTTCAGATGATATGGATAAAGAACAAGATGATGATATGGATTATGGATATGGAGGTATTTAGATGAGATACGAAGGAAATATAAACAACTTTAATAAAATTGTTGTAAGTGATCCGCATTACCTTCAAGATGTTTGGTGTAGATATGAAAAAAATTTAGAAAAATCAGAAAATTGGAAAGTTATTTTTCTTATAAAAGAAGTAGATGAAATGCAGAAATATGAAGGTGATGAATTTAATGTAAAAGGTTTAGATTTTTCAATTTTAATAAAAAAAGAAAAGTCTATCGCTAATTTATTAGATATAGGAAAGTATGTTCATGCTAAAGGTATGGAAATGAAAGATACTGAAATAGGTATAGATACTGCCCAAGTATGTATGGGAGTAAATGAAAAAGCAAAAGAAATTAATAATTATGCAAAAAAAATTAATAATAATAAAAATATTGATACTTTATTTGCTGAATATAATCCACATTTTGCTATTCAAACTATGTCAGATGGAATGCTAGGAAATGTAACAGAAGGAACAAAAAAAGGTGAAACAGATTTTATTCTTATAAATGGATTTTTTGATGAATGTGCAAATGTTCAAACAATAGATGAATTAAAAGATTATTTCGTAAAACAATTAAATATTGAAAATTTAAAATTATGCAAAGATGCGATAGAAATCAGACATGATGATATTGATTGTGATATATAGGAGGAAAAAAGTGAAAGTAAAAGACTTTTTAAACAAATGGTATGATAAAGAAATTACAGATTGGGGAGCATTTACAAAACCAGAATTCAAAGGATTAGAAACAGAATTTGAATATGAAGATTTTCAAAGAAACTATAGAAGTGTCTTAAAAGAAGTAGGAAAAAATATTGGGTTTGAACTTCATTCCTTTAGTAAAAATCATTATGAATTTTCAGCAGTAATGAAAAGCAATTTAACTAATCAATTTTACTATATTTCTATATCAGATGTGCGATATTTTAAAAATGAATGGGCTGATAACATTTTATATAGAACTATGGAACATGCTCGTGATTGGACCGGTGGAAGTAATAGATATTCCACATTAGAAAATTTAGCAAAAAACTTATCTATTTTAGATAAGCAAATATTAAGAAATTTGGAACAAGAAAATTCTAGGCAAGTAATTAATCATTCCGAACCTCAAAAATCAAATACAGAGGATTTTGAAATGAAATTAGCCTAGTTTTTTTATATTCATATATGACTATGATTACTAGAATAATCATAGTTATTTATTTTATACTAGGAGGTTATATGCACAGGGGAACTATATTTATAATTACAAAAGATGAAAAAAATGAATTTTTAGTTCAAAAATCGACTGAATTTAATGGTGGAATGGGATTAGATTGTTATGGCAAAACAATCTATAAAATGCTAAATGACTTTAAACAACCACCATTCTTTGATGAAATGATTAGAAATTTTAATGATAATTTTTTTGAATATGATGATGATGTAATGACTTATGTTGCTGATGAACAACAACATCCATATATTTGTAATAATGGATTCAAAGAATTTAGTTATTCAAGGTCTAAAAATCAGTTTAAATTTTTTAAAGATGATAATGGAGATTACATTTATACAAGTGATAGTAATTATATCAAAAATCTATCAAATGAAGATATACAAATCGTTTGTAGTAATGGAGTATATATTTTAAAACCAAATCAAATAATGGTTACAGATTATGATGAGTGTGTAAATAATATAGGCTATAGTTTTGATAAGAAATTTGATAAGAAATTAGGTATTGAAAAATTAGACATAGGTAAATATATCATTTCTAAAAAGCAAGAAAACATTTTAAAATTAATTGTAGAAACATTAGAAAGTTTTGGTTATAACACTACCATTGGAAATGAAAATGGTGCTAATTGCTATATAGATATTGAAAAATGGACTGATGGTGGAGTAGATATGATTCAAACGATTGATTGTAGAAATGATTTTAGTAATTTATATGACATAAATAAAATTGCTTATAAACTTGAAGATTTAGCAAATGAATTTGATATAGATGCAGAAATTGATTTGTATAGAGAAGGCAAGGACTATAGGGATAATTTCACTATAAAGGAATCTTTGAAGGATTTTGAACAATACCAAAATGATCTTAAATATTTATCAAATAACTTTATAGATAGATACCAAAAAATAGTATATGAAAAATTTTTAAAGAAAGAGTTTGAAATGGAGGAAATAAATTTATGAAACTAATTACAAAAGAATTAGAAGAAACTTTTGAAAAATATCCTATTGGTAGTCAAGATGGATTAGGTGGCAGGGCAAAAGTTATAGCAAAATTTTTTAATCCTATTGGTCCTGGTACTTGGCTAATAACAGAGGCAGATAAATTAGAAAATGGTGATTATCAAATGTTTGGATATTGTCATCTGGGAGATGATGAAATGGCTGAATTAGGCTATGTAAATTTATCGCAATTAGAAGAATTACAGTTGCCTTTAGGCTTATCTATAGAAAGAGATTTATATATGCCAAAAGACTGTGATTTAATTACTGCAATGCAAAAAACATCTATAAAACCACCAAATTATATGTTAGAAGATTACAATAAAATTGTAAATTCATTAAATAATTCTGAAAAAAATAATGAAAATCTTGACTATGATTATTAAAAGAAGGAGGAAATTTATATGCCAAATTGGGTTAAAAATGTTGTAAGAACTTCGGAAGAAACAATGAGTAAAATAAAAGAAAAATATTTTACAAATGGGACTTTAGATTTTAATAAAATAATACCTATGCCAAAGTCATTAGAGTTAACAAGTGGAAGTATAACTGATATGGCTATTTTTTATGCCTTTACAAAAAAGAATGAAATTGGTAGAAAAGAAATTGTAGAACTTTTAAAAAGTAAAAGTGAAATTTGTTATGAAAATGCCTGGGAACAACTAAAAACATATTATCATTTAGGGCATTTTAAAGATATTGAATCAAAAGCAAAAACATATATACCAGAAGATGTTGCCAAAGAACTTAATATAAAAACTTTGGAAGAATTAGGAGATGCCTACATTAACAATCTTAAACAATATGGTAGCACTACTTGGTATGATTGGTGTGTTGAACATTGGGGAACTAAATGGGGAGCTTCGAGATGTCAATCTGATAATCATACTATTATTTTTGAAACTGCATGGGCAACCACAGAACCTATTTTTGAGAAATTATCAGAGGAATTTCCAGATGATATTATTAAAGTAGAATATGCAGATGAATGTTATTCAAATGATAATAATGGTAGATTATTTTATCAATATGGAGTATGTTACAATTCTGTTGAATTAGATGAAGATTTTGCAGCTGAAATATGGGATAAAGAAATCAAAAATAGTAATTCTGATAAAGATATTACTGATGATTTATTTGACTAGAAGGAGAACTGAAATAATGAATAAGATGGAAGAATTTTTAAACTTTGCTGCTGTTATAAAAATTAGAAGGGATTATGATGATGACCTCTTTAAATTTATTAAGCTAATGAAAAGTGTTGGTTTTTTAAAAGAATATGCTGATTCTTTTGAAAAAAATTGTTGCTCCGATAAAGAATTTAATGAGTTTTCAGAAGATGTATTTTGGCATTATGTGAAACTAAATAATGGAAATACACGAGATACTTGTATAGAATTTCAATGGAGTAAAGGTTTTACTTGGGGAAATAAAAAAGATTATTTAGACTATGATAGTGAAATGAAAATATTAAATGTTGATGATCTTATAAAGGCTTGTAACAAAGAAGAATTATTTAAAATGAATTATGAATATACAAGTTTTAAAAATGAATTGGAAGATAAAGAAAGTGCATCAGAATTAGATTACTTTTTAGACTTTTATGAGTGGTCTATTACTAAATATCCAGATGGAAAATATAACATAAAAGATAAACAATGTAATACTTTTGATTTTGAAGAAAATACAACATTAGATAATATTATTAGTAGAGTTTACTATCGAATGTTTGATTATTTTATAGATGAAGAAGATATTGAAGTTCTTATTAAAGATGGTGATTTTAATTATGTAAAAAGTAAATATGAAGGATATATGAAAACTGGTGAAAAATTAAAACTAATAGACGAATTAAACAAAAAACATTATGAAAAATGGTTTCAAAAAGTTATACAAGAGAATAAAGAAAAAGATGTTACAGAAATCAGTAATAATATTTAAGATATATTGGGAAGGAGTGGTTTAACTGGAAAACAAAAGCAGAATTAATGAGAATGAAGAACAATTTTATAAAACTATATGTTTAAAATATATTGATACAACTTCAACAGAATTTTTACTTGAAGTAAATGAAAAAATTATACACTTTTTTATAGATGAGGATTACATTGGAATTGATAAAAGTAAAATAAACAAAAGCAATTACCAAAGTTATCTAAATGAAGAATATGATGTAGGAGAGTATTCATCTTATAAGGATATATATGATAATATTATACAAGTAGATATAGTAGATGATTTTAAATATAAGCAATTAATTGATAGTGAAGGAAATTGGAACTTTTTTATTTCTTTTGAGGAATTAAAGATACTTGGATATGCTAGTGAGATAGGATTTTATTTCCCATTAATAGAAAAATATATTATAGATAATGAAACAGATTTCTATGATTATTTCTCTTTGGAACAACTAAAAGACTTTGAAGAATCTCTACATCTATATTATGAAACAGATGATATTGATACTAACCAATGGGGTGAATTATATTCAAAATCAAATACAACTTTTAATCATAATATTATTTCATTATCAGAAGGAATGATAGATTATAATGATTTTATATCGGATTATCTAATATCAAATTATGACTTATTATTAGATAATGTTATTGAATACTTTAGAGAAAATCAAATTAAAAATTTAATGGATTATGGTAGTGATAAAGATGAAGGATTAACTCCTATATCATCACTTTATAAAGAACTAATGGCTAAATTAAATATAAAATATGCTAGTGTTTATACAGAAGATGTATCAGATGGAAAGTATTTAACAACAATTACTTTTAAAAACGATATTGAAATAAAAGTAGATACAAGTGCTTGGAATGGAATTAAAGTAGTAGCAGAAAATATGGAATCAATCTGTGAAAACTATAAGTCATTAAAAACAGATTTAAAAGGCAATATTAACAAAAATGACATAGAAAATGATATAAGTTATTGTTAAAAAGGTATGGATAAACTAAAACTCCTAGCCTTTTTTATTTTTGGTTAAAAAGGAAGGTGATTCAAAATATGGGACAGAGAAGTCAAATTTATATTCGTATTATTGATGAAGATAATAACAAAATTTTAATTGCAAAATACTTTCAATGGAACTTTGCAGAGAGGATGATTTCACGTGCTAAACATGGGATAGAATATATAAAAGATAATTTAAAATATATAAATCAGGATAGTGTTCAGGAAAGAATAAGTAAAGTTTTTGATGTTAATTTCGATATGCAAAGTGTTGTAATTAGCACAGATATTCTTCAAGAGGTACGAGAACAATTTTGGGAAAATAAGAAATTAATGAATGATTATATATTCCAATGTCAAGATAATAATGATGGTAAATTATTTATAGATTGCAATCAGAAATCTGATGAAATCAAGTTTTGTTTTACAAATTATGATTTGAATATATTAACTCCAAAAGAATATATGAATTGGGATGGGGTGAAAGGATGGGAAAAAGAATTTCCTTATTGCAAAGAAAATATCAATTATATAAATGAAAATGCTACACTAATGACTGATACAGAGCTTGAAGAATTTATGCAATATGATTATTCAAAACAAATTGGAGAATCGTGTTTTAAAAAATGTTTAAAAGAATTTGTTGAAAAGCAGATGGCATATAATGAATATTGGTGGTTTAGATTTGAAAAAACAGATGATAATGGTTCATGGAAAATTATAGGCAAAAATACAAAAGAACTTTGCCTTCAATATGATAATAACACAAAAAAAATATCTATAAATCCTAATTTTAAATACAAAGATTTTTACGAAGGTATAGTTCAAGATATTTATGATTATTATAAAATACCTTATGAAAATGATATTAAAAATTCAAATGATAAAGAGCAAATTAATGTATCAATATCAGAAGATTCTAGTACAAAAATAAGTGAAAATTTTTCAAAAAAGGATAGTGATATTGACTATGATTATGAATAAAAAATTGAAATTAAGTGGAGCGTTTTTGCTTCACTTTTTTCAAAAACTAATTCAAAAAAATTTCTCCCAGCGGGCTAAAAGGGTCTTAGGGAGTTTTCCCTAAACAGCATTAGAGGTGTCAAAACACCATGCTGGCGAATGTTATTCGGTAAAAAATACCTAATACATTCGACGCAAAATTGCATTTTGCTCATCTCTTAATCCTTCGCTTTGCTAGGATTAAGATTTTAAAATTTAAGGAAGGTGATTTATACGGATAAAAAAAAACAAATAGAAAAATTTAATAAAGATGAAATAGAAAAATTTTTTAATAAGTACACATCCATATACAAAGGAAAAATGACTTTAGAAAAAAATACAAAATATATATTAACAATAAAAAAATATGAAGTGTTTTTTAGATTATACATTAATGAGAATATACAAGTATATATTAGAACCAATACTTTAAATAGCCATGAAGTAAGTAACTATGAATTTGTAAATTTTAAGGAATTACAAATTGATGATATATCAGAATATAAAAAGATAGTTAGATTATTTTATAAAAACATAATTAAAGAAGTTGAAAATACTCTTTTCTGTCCTGAACATCATAAGGAAATGATACCAGATAATGCAACAAAGGAAGAAACAGACAGAGGATGGTATAACATTTATGAACAAAGATTATTAACAGAATTAAGTTATAGCAGACCAAAAGAATTTATGGAGTGGATTAATAAAGTTAGCGATAAAAAATATATTTCACAACAAAAGAAATTATAGAATAGAGAGTTTAACTATGATTACAGATACAGAAAAAGAATTAGAAAGAATTTTTATGTCTTATAGTAGAGCTTTGGAAAACTTTAAATTATTAAATGTAAGAACTAAAACTAATAAAAAAATGAATATGAAGAATCTGATTGATGCTATAGATATTATGGATGAAAAACATCCAACTTGTAGATGGAAATGCAAAAATCCAGATAGTAGAATCCATTATATTTTAGCAGAGGGGTTCTCTTGGTTATTAGATGTATATTTTCAAAAAGAAAAACCTTTAATAGATGCAGATATAGAATTTTTTATAACTAGAATTGAGTTATATAAAAATCTGTTAAATGTACCTAATAAAGACTTTTTTTTAGATAATATATATGTAAGTGAATTAGATAAGTATTTCAATAGAAAACATGAAACAATAAGAAAAGCAATCTTAAAAATGATAAAAGTAAATGACAATTATAGATTTATTGAGAATGGCAAATATAAACTTTCTAAAGAAGGGATTGAGTGGTTATGTAAAAATTGTTTTAAACATAAATATTTAGAACTGCTAGAACAATATAAAATGGAACTAACAGAAAAATATATTGAGGCTGGTTATCCATACGATATTTTTCTATTTAAAAAATAAAACTTTAAAGACAGAAGTAAGAAAATCTTGCTTCTTTTTTGTGCAAAAGAAAGGATATATAATTTATGAAATTTAATTCAAAAAATAGAACACATAGAATTATGGTTTGGGTTTCAGATGAAGAAAAAACACTACTTGAAACAAAATCAGATTATTACAGTTATAAAAGTGCTGCTGCATATATTCGTGATGCTTGTATTTATGAAAAGGTTACTAAAGTTGATGTAAAAAATTCAGATAGGATATGTGATTCCTATTCAAATTATGCAAAGGAAATTAAAAAGATTACAAGAGAGATAAGAAATTTAATTAAATATACTGATTTAGATGATTTTACTAAGCAAGAAATTAAATCATTAATGCTTAATGTCATTAATAATCAAAAGGAAATGATAAAGTTAGTTACTGATAAATTAGATTTTGATGTTTGGCAAGAAATAAATCGTGCAAAACAGATGGAGGAACAATAATGCCCTATACAAAAAGGTTACCTCATTATGGTTCTCCAAAAGAGTTAATTTCATATATTTTAGATAAAAAAAATAATGGTGAGAAAGTAGCAGTAGCATCTTCTATAAATTGCAATATAGATTTTGCATTGCCTAATTTTATAAATACACAAAAAAAGTTTGATATAAAAGGTAATAGGGTTGCCTATCATGTTATACAAAGTTTCTCGCCTAAAGACACTATAACACCAGAACAAGCTAATGAAATTGGAAAAAGGCTTTGTGAAGAACTATACCCAGATTTTCAATGTGTAATTAGCACTCATATTGATCGAGGACACATACACAATCATATAGCCATAAATTCTATAAGTTTGAATGGTAGAAAACTAGATGATAGACTTGCTAATCCAAAAGAAGGTCTTTATGGATTAAGTAATGCAAGTGATAGAATTGCAGGTGAATATGGTTGTTACATTATGCCAAAAAGAACTTTTAGTAAAATAAAAAATAAAGATTACTACTACCAATATAAGGAACAAACTTGGAAATCAAAAATAAAAGACGATGTTGAAGATTTAATTGTAAAATGTAGTAGTATAGAAGAAATGTTAGATGAGCTATCTATTCTCGGCTATGATGTAAAAAGAGGAAAGCATATCTCAGTAAAAGCTATAGGTATGCAGAAATATGCAAGACTATCCACTATTGATAAAAAGTATAGTGAACAAAATTTATATAACTATTATAAATCCCAGAACAATATTGTACTAGCTGGAATAAAAGTGTCTAAAACTCAATTTAATAATGAGTTATTAAGTAAAGCGAAAGAATCAAAAGTTGCACTAGAAAAAAGTATGTTATCTACAGAAGGTAAAATATATAATGAGTATCAAAAAACAAGGTATCAAGAAGTAAAAAGATATTATAAACTAAAACAGCAACTAGAGTATTTGGATAAGTATAATATAAAATCATTTGATGATATAGAAAATCAAATAAACACAAAAAGATTAGAAATAAAATTCCTAAATAAAATATTGAAAAAAAATAAGGAAAAATTTGATAAAGTTATTGAACAAACGGAAAAAGCACAAGACTATATTAAATTATTCAAAGATTATCAGTATATGATGTCCTATAAAGAGATTCACCCAGATTACGTTTTGCCTGTAGAAGTAGAAATATTCTTGAATCTACAAAATGAATTAAATATTAGCTCTGTAGATGAGGCAAAACAAATTATAAAAAGTTCAAGATCAGAAAGAATTGAAATTAATAAAATAAAAAAACAAGTATTAGAATTACAAAGGGAACTTAACCATTTAGATACTATCAAAGAAGAAAAACTTTCAAATAGCAATCTTTTTATTCATAATATAAAATTTGGAGGTAACAGGATTGACTATAAAAAATCTAATGATGAGTGTTTTTGTGTTAATTTACCCTACACACAAGAAAAAATATATATTTCTAAAAAATATACTGCCTTTAACGAAAAGCATCAGTATTATACTATGTATTTAGTGGATGATAAGGAATATAAAATCTATAATAAAAATGATAAATTAATTGGAAATATAACTGGCACAGAATTACAAAAATATGTGCTAAATAGAAAAAAGGAAATTGACAATATGTATAAAGGTACTGATTAAAAATTTTAAATAGTAATTTTATATGTTGAAAAGTTAATTTTAAATAGTTTTATTTGACCTCAAATTAAGTTTTGAGATCTTTTTTTCATGCAAAGGAGGAATTATATAAGTGATAAAATTATTCAGTTTATTTAGTGGGATTCGGTGCTTTTGAAAAAGCACTAAGTAGACTACAAATACCTTTTGAAATTGTTGGTTTTTCTGAAATAGACAAATTCGCAGTAAAAAGCTATTGTGCAATACACAATATTTCAGAAAGTAAAAATTATGGAGATGTAAAAAAAATAAATCCAAAAAATTTACCAGACTTTGATTTACTCAGTTGGGGATTTCCTTGTCAGGATATATCTATTGCTCGGAAAGATGCAAGGAATAAAGGAAGGAGAAACTAGAAGTGGTTTATACTATGAAGGTTATAGAATTTTAAAAGCAAAAAGACCTTCCTACAGTATTATTGAAAATGTTAAGAACTTAACCTCAAATAGATTTAAAAGTCAATTTCAGTCTATTTTAAAAGATTTATCAGATTTAGGATATACAAATTATTGGAAAGTATTAAATAGTAAAGATTATCGGTATTCCACAAAATCGTGAACGAGTTTTTATTATTTCTATTCGCAATGATATAGCAAAAAGTGGATTTTGTTTTCCACAACCTATTCCTTTAATGTGGAAACTTAAAGACTTTTTAGAAGATACTGTTGATGAAAAATATTATCTTTCAGAAAAAGCTGTTGGAAGGTTAATTAAAAAGAGTAATAAATTGGTGAAAGATATGCAAAATCCAGAAGTTAGTGCTTGTTTAATAACAGGCTATCATAAAATGGATGGAATGAAAAATCAATATATTGCTGAAAATACTGTAAAAAGAAT
The DNA here is from genome assembly GCA_948875265.1 of uncultured Clostridia bacterium. GTDB lineage: Bacteria > Bacillota > Clostridia > TANB77 > CAG-508 > CAG-269. The sequence continues at coordinate 2,027 of CAQRYF010000027.1, read as the reverse complement.
TACTGGAATGTATGATACAGAAAAAACAGGGTATCAAATAGGTAGTATTTATAATATTAATGAGATTTCTCCTACTTTTACTACTATGGCAAATGGAGGAAGTAAGCAACCTTTTGTATTAGTGCGAGAAGGAACAAAAAAAGGCTATGCAAAAGCAAAAGAAGGGGATTCTATTAATATTTCTTATCCTACAAGTACTACAAAAAGAGGAAGGGTAGGAAAACAAGTAGCACAAACAATCTTAACTTCGCCTCATATGGCAACCTTGGAAAATATCAATAAACCAATTTGCTTAAATAATAAAAATAATGAGTTAAGCATCCAAGATAGAGTTTATGATACAAATGGAATATCTACTTCTATTGTTGCTAGCAATTTCAGAACAAAAATAGCAGAAAAAAAGATGTTTAACCCATATAATAATAAAGAGATCACAGAAATTGCACCTACTCAAACTGCATCCTGTGGATGCATAACTTCAAGTGCTGCAATTTTAATAGCAGAAGATGGTAAAAGTTATATGAGAATCAGAAAACTTACACCAAAAGAGTGTTGGAGACTTATGGGATTTGATGACGGAGATTTTTTGAAAGCAAAATCTGTAGGAATTTCAGATACACAGTTATATCGACAGGCTCGGAAATAGCATTGTTGTAGATGTACTAGAGTATATCCTATCAGAGTTATTCTGTGAAGAACAATTAAAACAATGTGCATAATGGTATTGAAAAAGTGCATAAAATATACTGGTATAACCTTTTATACCAGTATATTTGCATTTATGATCTCCCCCACCAAAATTTTTTATAAAAAGTGTTGTACCCCTTTAAACATTTTTTATTTTTTTTAATGTTAAGATAATGTATCAAAGTGCAATTTTCCTAATTTGCTATCATAATAACAACTTGTAATTGGTAAATTTTTAAAAAATATCTCAATTCTTGTTTTAGAAACTAAAATTTCTTTAACTACTGATTGTAAATCAACATTTTCTAGTTTCATATTAATTATATCTAATTGCTGTCCAATCATATAATTTAAGAATTTTTCTTCTATCATAGTATCATTATCGCACTTATCTATACCATATTTCAATCTGTAATTGCATCTATAATTAATATTATTTCTTTCTTTTCTTCCTTTGAAAGTATGCATAATAACTTTTTCATTATCTTTTTTTGTTGCACATTCAAGGCAATAAATCAATCCTGTGTATAATCCCATAAATGCACCTCTTTAGTAACTTGTCTTTAAATTTAATCCTAATAATTGCAATTCAATTTCTACTTTATTTGCATCATCATTTGTTAGTCCTAGATTTTTCAAGTACGTTTTAGTTTTCCCACATAATTGTTTAATTATAATAATTTCATTTCTTTTTAAGGTTTCTATTATATTTGAAGATATGTCTAGTCTTTCTATACTTTGATTGTGTAATTTATTATCCATGGTATTTCCCTCTTTTCCATTGCCATTTTACCATAAAATTTCGATTTGTTCAATTAGGATTTTGTCGAATAATAGATATTTGTATATAATTTGTTGACTTTATTTAATATTTTTGATAAATTAATGTCATTATAGAATGATAATATGGAAGGAGGCGAATATAATGAATAAAAGTGAGTTAGTTACAGCTATTTCTGAAAAAACTAATACAACAAAAAAAATTGCTGAAGAATCCTTAAATGCTTTTATTGAAGTTGTTACAGAAGAACTTAAAAAAGGTGGAAAAATTCAATTAGTTGGTTTTGGAACATTTGAAACAAGAAAAAGAGCTGCAAGAAAGGGAAGAAATCCACAAACTAAAGAAGAAATAAAAATACCATCTGCAACAGTTCCAGCTTTTAAAGCAGGAAAAGTATTAAAAGAAATTGTTAACAAATAAAACACAAAAGACTTAAATATTTAGGTCTTTTTTTATCATTAATTATTATATTTTTCTAAAAATTCTTTCATTGCTATATTCACTAATCTAGTTAACGATATTCCAGTTTCTTTTGTTATTTTATTTAAAGCTACCACAT
>CAQRYF010000026.1 GCA_948875265.1 uncultured Clostridia bacterium | reverse complement strand
GGTCTTAAAATGGCAATTACCATTTTAAGACCCGACCCCAAAACGGGAAAGGAATTGAAATGGAATTATTGTTTTGCACTTGCTCTTGATATGTTTAAGAGCACTCCCATCTCGCATAATAATATGAATAAAGCTGTTCCTCCGATAACTAAAGAATGGTAATGGCATTCCTGTTGCTGGCATTGATGATGTTACTACTGCAACATTTATTATTACTTGTATTCCAACTAATGCTGTTATTCCAATTGCTATTAAACTTCCATACATATCTGGTGCTCTCATTGCAATTAGAACTCCTCTCCATATAAATATAGCAAATAATATTAGAACTACCGCACATCCAATAAATCCTAATTCTTCTCCTAATATAGAAAATATGAAATCATTATGTGGTTCTGGTATATATAAAAACTTTTGCTTACTTTCTCCAAGTCCTGCTCCAAAAAGTCCCCCTGAACCAATTGCATATAAACTTTGTATTACTTGCCATCCATCTCCTGTTGCATCTTTCCAAGGATCTAAAAAAGTAGTAACCCTCTGTAATCTATATGGCTCAAGAACTATTAAAGCTATTAAAGCTGGAATTCCTACTGTTCCTGCTGTTGCTGCAAAATGCATAAATTTACATCCTGCCATTATCATCATAATACAACAAATTCCTATAATAACAAGAGATGCGCTTAGATGTGGTTCTAATAATAATAATAATATAATTGGTGCTAAGAATAACATATGCTTAACTAAACCTTTACCATATTTATCAAGGTTATCTCTATTTTTAACTAATATTCCTGCATAAAATATTATCATTAGAAACTTAACAGCTTCTGATGGTTGAAAAGATAATGTTTCTGTTACATAAATCCATCTTTTAGCTCCATTTATAGTTCTTCCAGCAATTAGTACTAAAGCCAATAATATTAATGAAACCCACCAAGCTTGTTTGTAAAATTTTTGGTAAAATCTATAATCTATTTTTGATATAAACAACATCGCAATAATTCCTAATATTGCAAATACTAATTGTTTTGAAAAATATGAATAGCTGTTTCCACTTTCTGAAAGTGCAGAAGGTGAACTTGCTGATAACACCATTATTAACCCTATTGATAATAACAGTAATATCGTAATTACTAATGTAAAATCTACAGGATTATTCAAGAAACTTGAAAAACTTTTTTCTTTTTTCTTTTTTGCCATCTGATTTCTTCCTTCCTTTTTATATTATCTTAAGTCCAATTACGCACAAAATTAATGTGATTAAACTAAATATTATAACAACTTTGTTTTCTTTCCAACCTGACAATTCAAAATGGTGGTGTAAAGGCGCCATTTTAAATATTCTATTTCCAGTTCTTTTAAAATATGCTACTTGGATAATAACTGATAATGTCTCTAATACAGGAATTAGTGCTATAACAATTAGTATTAATGGTATTTTTAAATATAATGCCATAGCTGATATTACTCCACCTAATAATAATGAACCTGTATCACCCATAAACACTTTTGCTGGATGTAAATTAAACATTAAAAATCCAAGTGTAACTCCTATTACAACACTTCCAAATATAGAAATTTCTTGAATTCCAAATATAATCCCAATAATTGTTAAACAAGTAACTATAATAGATGATACACTAGATGAAAGTCCATCTATTCCATCTGTTAAATTTACTGCATTTGTTGTTGCTAATATTACAATTATAGCAAATGGAATATAAAAAAACATTGGTACATTTATAAATTGTTTTAATATAGGTATATATGTATCAGTCCCTATGTTCAAGCCATATACTAAGTATATAACATATGTAACTGATATAATAAGTAACCCTAACATCTTATAACTTGGTTTAAGTCCTTCTGTATTTTTTAAAACTAATTTCTTAAAATCATCTATAAAACCTATCAGCCCAAATCCTATTGTTAATAATAAGACTGGTAATAATTTATTTGCAATTTCACTTTTACCTATTGATGTAAAAAATATGTATGTTCCTGTAATTACTAATATCATTGATATTATCATTATAATCCCACCCATTGTTGGTGTTCCTTGTTTTTTTAAATGGGATTGTGGTCCATCATCTCTTTCTATTTGTCCTACTTTTAATTTTCTTAATATTGGTATAATTATTACTCCTAAAATTATTGATATAATAAAAGATATCAACAATATTAATGTTTCAAACTTCAATGCTACCAAACCTTTCTTAAATCACTTTTTATTATGATTCTTTTCTTTTTGTATTATTTTTTTAATTCTTCTATAATATCTTTTACTATAATTCTCTCATCAAATGGATGTTTAACTCCATTAATTTCTTGATATGGTTCATGACCTTTTCCTGCTAAAACAATAATATCTCTTTTATTTGCCATTTTTATAGCTTCTTTTATTGCTTCAACTCTATCTGTTATTACAGTATATTTTCCTTTTGTTTTCTTCATTCCTTCTTCTATTTGTTCAATTATTTTTTCTGGATTCTCTGTTCTTGGATTATCTGATGTTATTATAGTAAAGTCTGCTATTCTTCCTGATATTTCACCCATTATTGGTCTTTTACCAGAATCTCTATCCCCACCACATCCAAACACTGATATTACTCTTCCTCTTGTGTAACTTTTCACTGCTTGTAATATATTTTGTAAGCTTTCTGGTGAATGAGCATAATCAATCATAATAGGTAATTCTAACTTATTATCAACAAGTTCTGACCTTCCTGGAACTCTAACTTCTAATAAGGCTTCTTTTACAGTTTCTGATGAAATACCAAATTTTTGAGCCACACATATAGCTGCTAATGAATTATATACGCTAAATCTTCCTGGTATACATGTTTTTACTCTTTCGTTTCTATCTGTTATTTTTACCTTAAAATCAACATATGAGTTTGTAATTGTTATATCTTTTGCTAATACATTCGCAAAGTTATCAATTCCATATGTTGTTATATTATTTTCTGGAAATAGTCTAGGAATTTTTGCTCCATGTAAATCATCTACATTTACAATTCCTGTTTTACACATTTCAAATAACTTCAATTTTGAATTGAAGTAATCTTCCATATTTGGATGCTCATTTGGGCTAATATGATCTTCTGAAAAATTAGTAAATAACACTATATCAAATTCACAACCTGTAACTCTATGTAATTTTAAACTTTGTGAAGATACTTCCATTACTACGGCTTCTACACCTTCATCTACCATTTGTGCAAATATTTGTTGTAACTCTAAACTTTCTGGAGTTGTTCTATCACTATCTTTTAATTTCTTTCCATTAATGTAAGTTGCAATAGTTCCTATTAGTCCAACTTTCTTTCCTGCCTTTTCTAATATTTCTTTTATCATAAAAGTTGATGTTGTTTTTCCTTTTGTTCCTGTAACACCAATTAATTTGAACTTTCTTGATGGATTACCATAAAAATTAGATGATACAATTGCTAGAGCTTCTCTTGTATCTTTGGCCATTATAATGGTAATTCCTTCTGGTATATTAAGTGATTTTAAATCACATCCCTCTTCTATTATTACTGCTATAGCTCCATTTTTTATAGCACTTTCCACATATTGATGTCCATCTGTTGAAAATCCTTTTATTGCTACAAACACATATCCTTCTTTTACTTCCTTAGAGTTTTTTTCAACTCCTTTTATTTCTAATTCTAAATCTCCCTTAACTTTTAATCCTTCCAATCCTACTAACATTTTTTTTAAATTCATAATACTTTCAATCCCTTCGATTTTTAATAAACCATTGATAACAAAGTTTTGTTCTCAATTTTTTTACATTATATAACTAAATTACTAATTTGTATAGGGTTTTTAATGATTTTTTACTTTATTATTCTAATTTATAAATCAGAATTCCAGTTATTACATTTTATTAAAAAACTTAAATTATATTCCCTTAATATGCATAACACATATTTGATATAAAAACAAAATAAAATTACTACTATTATATTTTAAAATAGTAGTAATTTTTGATTTTCTATTTAATTGACCAAGGGGCGCGTCCCTTTAGTCAATTTTTCAGGCTCATTTCACAATATTTACAACGATAAACTTGTTTTTCTTTATCTGTTAATATAAATATGTGATCTAGTTCTTTTTCTACAGAAGTAATGCATCTAGGATTTTGACATTTTGCAACATTTATTATTTTTTTTGGTAGTTCTACATGATATTTTTTAGTACGTTTATCATTTTCTACTATATTTATAGTAATATTTGGATCTATATATCCTAATATATCTATATTTACATCCATCTTTTTATCAATTTTTATAATGTCTTTTCTCCCCATTTTTTTACTTCTAGCATTTGTTATTATTGCAACTGAGCAATCTAGTTCATATAACTTTAAAGCTTCATAAATTTCCATTCCTTTTTTTGCTTGGATATGGTCAATTACTATTCCATTTTTTATACTATCTATATTCATCTATTCTACCTCCAATAACTTTAAAATCAATGCCATTCTAATGTATTTCCCATATTCTACTTGTTTAAAATAACATGCTCTTCTATCATCATCTACATCTGTTGAAATCTCATTAACTCTTGGTAATGGGTGCATTATACATAAATCTTCTTTTGCTTTTTCTAGTTTTTCTTTGTTTAAAATATAATAATCTTTTAATCTTAAATAATCTTCTTCATTAAAGAATCTTTCTCTTTGAACTCTTGTCATATATAATATATCTAATTCTCCCATATATTCTTCAATATCACGAGTTTCACACCATTTTATATTGTTTTTTTCTAAGACTTCCTTTTTTAAATACTCTGGAATTTCTAATTCTTTTGGTGAAATTAAAATAAATCTAATATTTTTATATCTAGACATAGCTGTAATTAGAGAATGCACTGTTCTTCCAAATTTAAGGTCTCCACAAAGACCTATCGTTAGATTATCTAATCTTTTCTTTTCACTTTTTATGGTTAATAAATCTGTTAAAGTCTGTGTTGGATGATTATGCCCTCCATCTCCTGCATTAATTATAGGAACTACAGATTTTTGTGCAGCTACTAATGGAGCACCTTCTTTTGGGTGTCTCATTGCAATTATATCAGCGTAACATCCTACTGTTCTTATAGTGTCTGATACACTTTCTCCTTTTGCAGTTGAACTTGATGAAGCTGCAGAAAATCCTAAAACATTTCCGCCAAGTTCCATCATTGCTGCTTCAAAACTAAGTCTTGTTCTTGTACTAGGTTCAAAAAATAAAGTAGCTAATTTTTTACCATCACATTTATGAGAATATTTCTCTCTATTATTGATGATATCCTGAGCTACTTTTATTAATTCTTCTATTTCTTCTATTGTTAGTTCTTTAATATCAATTAAATTTCTCATTTTTCTCTCCCTTTAAAAAAATAGATTAGTAAATAAAAATTCACTAAATCTATTTTTATCAAAAGTTGTAGGTTATTGTCAATAGTTTTTCAGTTTTTAATTATTATATTTTTTTAAGTTTTTAATTATTATATTTTAATGCAATTAATTAATTTATTTATTAAACTATTGTCATAGTACTCTTCTTATTTCATATCATTGCTTATTTTGTGAGCTTGAATCCCTTCATTTTTTAAAATACTAAAGTATATTCTATCTTTTTATCTTCTTCATTGGTAAATTCTGCCTGATACACAAATAGTATTTCATGATATTTTATATCTTCCTCCTACTAATGCATAATGATTATTATTTATATTTCTATGTGCCAATACTTTATTATTTTGTCAAGTTATTTTTGTATATAAAAATAACTTTTAATTCTATAATTATTCTTCTTTTTCTATATATTCCAAAATTTTATTTAATTTATTCATAAATTTAAAATGAATGGTTATTTTTTTATTTAAGGGTAAATTGCTGACTATTTTATATTGATTATAAATTATACCACTTGGCTCATATACAAATTATAATATTCTCCTTTTTTTGCCATTAATTCATTGTGATTTCCAGACTCTATTATTTTTTTGTTTTTTAGAAAATATATCTTATCACTATTTACAATCGTAGATAGTCTATGTGCAATTACTATCAATGTCTTATTTTTAAGCATTTCTTTTGTTAAATCTTGTAATACTTTTTCTGTTTTTGTATCCATCTTACTCGTTGCTTCATCAAAAATTAAGATTTTTGGATTATTTATAATTGTTCTTGCATAGCATAATATTTGTTTTTCTCCATCAGACAGATTTCTACCATTACCTTTTAATACCGTATTATATCCTTTTGGAAACTTGTTAATCCAACTATCAATATCCATTTTTTTACAAGCTTCAATTACATCTTTATCTGTAATATTTTCACTTCCATATTTTAGATTTTCCATTATAGTAGTGCTAAATAAATAATTTTCTTGTTGCATAATAGTAATCTGACTTCTTAAACTCTTAAGCTTAATATCTTTTATATCTACTCCATCAATTTTTATTTCTCCTCTGTCTATATCATAAAATCTACAAATTAAATTTGCAATTGTGGATTTTCCACTACCTGTCTCTCCTACCACCGCTATCTTTTCATTCTTATTTACTTTAAAACTCATGTTATCAAGCACTTTTTTTCCATCTAAATATGAAAAAGTCACATCTTTAAATTCTACTTTTCCATCAATATCTATATTTTTAGCATTTTTACTATCAAATATAGTAATTGGCTCATCCATTGTTTCCAAAATTCTTTCTAAATAAGTCATTGATTCAATAAAATAATCTATCATTTGGAATATTGTTCTTATAGGTGACCAAAATCTACCTGAATACTCACTCATAGCAACTATTGTACCTACAGAAACTGTTGGATATAAAAACATAGCACCAACAAAAGAAATTGTTGTTGTGACAACATGGTCAATTACTGATGCACTAAACCATCCTGTATTTCCAATTGGTAATATCTTTTTTCTTGCTTTATTGAATTTATCTATTAAATCTCCTATAATTTCCAAATTTTTTTCTTGTCTATTAAATGCTTGAGTAATTTCCATTCCTCTTATATTTTCTTGTCTATATGCACTGTAATTTGAATATTTATTATTTATATCTATTCTAAGATTTCTTTTTGATTTAGATGTTATTGCAAATATAATACTTAATACTAATACTCCGGCTAATATAATAAAGGTAAGTTTAAGATTTGTTGTAAGCATAAATATAAAAGTTAATCCCATATTTAGTACTAAAAACACTGTAGTTAATAATTTATCTGTTATTAAGTCTGCTACCCCTGAAACATATTCAGTTAATCTTACAATAATCTTACCATGTGGTCTAGTATCAAAATACTCAAATGGTAAATTCTGAATATGTGTAAATAAATCATTTTTTATATCTATTACAATTGATTGATTTATTTTTAGCATTCTTCTTTTTTCAATCAAATCAAATATTATATGTATTATTACTAATCCAATCATAGTACTTATTCCTTTTATTACAATTGAATAATTAGAACTACCTACAGCATTGTCCAAAATATATTGAATTTGTTTTGTTATTAATAAATGGGCTAACATCACAATTGTGTCTATTATAAACAACACAAATAATTGCCATTTATAATTTTTTAAGTATTTTAGACCACGTGAATAATTTTTAAAAGAAAATCTTGTATTTTTCTCATCTACGTCATATTTATTTACTGTCATTTAGACTTCACCTCCTTAAATATATTCTATTTTTGTTTTCGTTCCAGATTGGATATCATAAATTTCTTTGTACATATCACATTGTTTTAGTAATTCTTCATGCGTTCCCTCTCCTATAATTTTTCCTGATTTCATAACAAAAATTTTATCGGCATTTTTTACAGAAATAATCTTCTGAGCTATTATTATTTTTGTACAATCATAATCTAAATTGTTGATATTATTGGTTACTTCTAGTTCTGATTCATAATCTAATGCTGAAGTAATATCGTCCAAAATCAACAATTGTGGTTTTTTAGCTAAAGCTCTTGCTAATGATAATCTTTGTTTTTCTCCTCCTGAAAGGCTTATTCCATTTTCTCCAATTATTGTTTCAATTCCATTTTCTAAATTTTCTACATAATCTGCTTTAGCCAATTTTAAATAACATCTAGTTTCATCTTCACTTAAATCTAAATTCCCAAAATTAACATTATTTTTAATTGTATCTGAAAATAGAAATGGTGTTTGTGCTACATATGCAATTTTATCTCTAACAGAAGACATAGTGTAATCTTCTATCAAATTATTATCAATATATATTTTCCCTTTACTTGCATCTATAATTCTTAATATTAGTTTTCCTATTGATGATTTACCGCTTCCTACTTCACCTATAAATGCATATGTTTTATTTTTTTCCAACTCTAAATTTATGTCTGATAATACTGTTTTTTCATTTATCTCAAAAGCTACATTGTCAAATTTAATTTCATTTATATTTCTTAGTTTAATTGTTCCTAAATCTTTTTGTTTCGATTTTGTATACATTAGTTTTTTTATTTTATTTAGGGATATCTTTAAATATTTTAAATCATTCATATAATCAACTAAGTTATACATCGGAGTTGAAATCTGCTGAATATATCCATTAAATATCATAAATTCACCTAAAGTAAGATTGCCTTTTACAATAAATACGCCACCTAAAAAAATCATGACAGCCCACATAAAATAAGATAAAAATCTTATCACTTCAACATGATTATACATCTTATGATTAATCTTTATTTTATAAGAAACATAGTCTTTATTTAAGTCTTTAAATTTATTTATTTCTGTGTCTTCTGTTGCAAGATTTCTTATTAATCTGTTTCCTTCAATATTCTCTTGAATATAAGAATCCAAATTAGAAGTTTTTTCTCTTTCAATTTTATATAACTTCTCCGTTTTTTTAGCGTAACTGAATGTAATAAATAAAAACACTGGTAAAAATGCTAATAATGATAATGCCATAATCCAATTTATTGTACAACAATATATTAATGAAAATACTGCTCTTAAAAATTCTCTACTAAATTGCTTAATATCATAATGTATAACTTGATTTATATTTGCCAAGTCCTTTCCTAACATTGTATTTAATTCTCCAACAGTTGTATTTTCAAAATAGTCATGGTCCATGTAGAAAATCTTTTTACTTATAGCTTTCGTTAATCTACTATTCATATTGAATGTTTTTCTATCAATTATTATTACTCCAAAATATGCCATCAAATTACCAATAATAAATAATCCTATTGATAAAACAAACAATCTAATCATCTCATTATGATTATTTTGCATTATACCTATATCAATAATTTTTCCGGCAGCAGCTACTGGCCAAATAGTTGCTACTAATGCTCCACTAACATCTAATATAACTCCAAACCAATACAAAAAATTATCCTTTTTCATAAAGTTTTTAAACAACCATTTCACTTTTGTTCTCCTTATTTTTACTTTTTTATGCAAATTATAACAATATAATTTATTATGTGCAATATTCAAATAAAATTTATAATAATAATTTGATACAATAAAACACCTATATTGAAATTCAATATAGGCATTTTCAAATAGATGTTTCTTTAATTACTCACTCATTAAAAATTCTATAGCTCTATGATATTTTTCATTTCGCTTTCTATCTTTTTCGGTCAAATGACTTAATCTTGACTCATCACTATTATGACGTAAGTCCGCTAATTTAACTTTTCTAGCAATTGGATTGCTTTTAAGTTTTTTCACATAATCCATATACTCAATTGCTTTGTCATGTGTTAATAGCTTTAATGCTTGAATTACTGTTGAAGAAAATTCTTTTTCTAACTGTTCTATAGTTACAGCTGTATCTTCTGCAACATCATGAAGAAGTGCAACAATGCATTCTTCCTCTGTTTGCATTTGCTCTGCTAAATGAATGGGATGGTATATATATGGTATACCTGATTTATCCAATTGACCATTATGAGCATCAAATGCTACTTTCATTGCCTTTTTAGTATTTTCTGTATAAATCATAATGTCCTCCTTTACCAAATACCTATTTGAATGTTAAGTACTATTTGTACATAATAATTATATATCTTTTAATATCTTTTGTCTATTATATATATACTTATTTTTAATATCCGATATAAATCTTACTACCACTATTTACTGTAATTCCAGCCTTTGGAGTTTGATCTTTAACTATTGTGTTTTCTTTGTCTAATTCTTCTGTCTCATTTTCTATAACTGTAATCAACCCATTTTCCTTTAATATCTTTTCTACTTCACTTATACTTTTTCCTACCACATCTGGTGTTTGTATTTGTTCTACTTGCTCAACTTCTTCTTGATTTCCTTGATTCACTTCCAAATATGGTAAAATTTCACTAAATACTTGCCCTCCAACTGGTGCTGCCACACCACCTCCTTGGTGTCCCCCTTCACCTGTTGGGTTATATAGTGTTACTAATACAACAACTTGTGGATTATCAATTGGCGCAACTCCACAAAACGATGTAACATACTTATTTGTATTAACTCCATCTTCTGAAGTTCCTGTCTTTCCACCTATTCTATATCCTGCAACTTTCGCATTTTTCCCTGTACCTTCAGATACAACTGATTCCATCATGCTTAGGACCTTTTCAGAAGTCTCCTTGGAAATAACAGTACTATTTACTTTAACTGGAATATCTGTTATTTCTTTTGTTTCACTATTAATAATTTGTTTTACCAATCTAGGCTGTATACTATTACCACCATTAGCTATGGCTGATACTGCTGTAACTAATTGAATAGGAGTTATTTCAAATCTTTGCCCAAAACTAATAGTTGCAAGTTCCACTGGTCCTGCTTTATTTTCAGCCAAAAATATACTGTTTGCTTCTCCTGGTAAATCAATTCCTGTCTTTTCTAATAACCTAAATTTGTTTAGATAGCTATAATACTTTTGTACTCCTAATTTTTGTCCTAATCCTATAAATACCGGATTACAAGAATTCATTAATGCTAATCTTAAACTTTCTGAACCATGTGGTCTATAATGTCTCCAACATTTAATTCTTACTCCTGCTACTTCAATACTTCCTGTACAACAAAATTGGCCTTCTTTATCAATATCAGTCACCACCCCTTCTTCCAATGCTGCTGATGATGTTATTACTTTAAAAACAGATCCTGGTTCATATGTATCTGCTATTGCTTTATTTCTCCATACAGCTTGTAAGTTTTTTGTTTTTTCACTTTGCTCAAGTGAATCCCATACTTCTTTAAGTTCTTCTGTATATGGCTCATATGGTGAATTAAGATTATATGAAGGATATGTTGCCATTGCTAATATATCTCCATTTTGAGGATTCATTACAACAATATTTCCACCATCTGTACACACATTATCAATACATGCTTCTTCCAAATACTTTTCCACAATAGATTGAATTGTTAGGTCAATTGTTAAAACTATATCATTTCCATCAATAGCTGCTACATAATTTTCACCTTCATGCCCTATTTCTCCTCCCTTAGCATCTGTATGTCTTTGTATCGCCCCTTGTTTTCCTTTTAATTCTGTATCATATTTTGCTTCTATTCCATCTAACCCTTGATTATCACTACCACAAAACCCAATAATTTGTGATGCTAAAGTACTGTATGGATAATATCTCTTTGTATCTTCATCTATATTTATACCAGAACTTATATTATTTTGCTCAATCCATACTCTTAACTCATCTGTTTTATCTTTATCAACCTTTTTTGATATTGTTTCAATAGAACTTCTTTTAGTAACCTTTTTAAGAGTTTTCTCATAGTCCAATTCAAAAATCTCTGATAACTTTTTTGCTACTTTTTCCTTATCTTCTTTTCTTATATTACCAGGATTTACTGTTACAGTCTCTACAGTACTACTAACTGCTAAAACATTTTTACTAGTGGCATCATATATAGTTCCTCTTTTTGGATTGATATTTCTATCTAATGTTTGTTGTTGATATGCAAGTGTAGAAAGTTCATCTCCTTGTATAAACTGTATATATCCTATTCTCCCAATCAAACATAACATTATTAGAAAACATATAAAAAGTGCATTTCTCATTTTTTTCTTGTTTGAAAGCTTTGTTATAATCATAAAAAAAACCTCCTATTTCATCTTATTAGGAAGTTTTTCTTTTATTCTTATTTATTATTTATTAAATATTTTATCTGTAAACTTTTCAAACCAATTCTTCTCCTGTTCCACAATCACCTCTTCTGATGCCGCTTCTACATAGTCTCTTTTAGGCAAATTAATATATACTGTCTGTCTATTTGTTAATTTTTGCATACCTAGCTTTTCTTTTGCAAGTTTTTCTATATTGTTTAAATTTAATCCATTTTCTATATTAACTTTCATTTGTTCATTTTCTTTTTCTATAGATGAAAGTTGTTTTTTCAATGTTTGTACATTATTAAATTTTTCATTTATTTGAGAGTTTCTATAACTTATGGTTAATAATACTGCAAATATAGCAATAACTATTAAAGTTACTCTTGTCTGTTTCTTTCTTTGTTCCTTCGAAAGTTTAACATCTTGTCTTTGCACATCTTTAACTATTTTCAGATTACCTTTTTGTGTCTTCTTTGTTCTTTTATAATCCGGCTCTAATTTTCTTGGACTTGTACCATATTGATAACCCATTCTTGCCATAAGTTACTCACCCCCCTTTTAATTTAATTTTATTTTATTATTTCTTCTCAAAAACTCTAAGTTTTGCACTCTTACTTCTCGAATTTTCTTCTTGCTCATCTTTTGTCGCTATTATTGGTTTCTTATTTACAATATTTCCAAGAGATTTTGCTCCACATACGCAATATGGTAAATCACTTGGACAAGTACATTTTCCTTTAGCTTCTATATATGCATTTTTTACTGCTCTATCTTCTAAAGAGTGAAATGTTATAATACATAATCTTCCATTAGAATTTAGACAATCTATGCAATCCTTTACTGTTTTATATAATGGCTTTATTTCATCATTTACTTCTATCCTAATTGCTTGAAATGTTCTTTTAGCTGGATGACCATCCTTTTGTTTTGATTTCGGTATTGATTTTTCAATAATTTCTACTAATTGCTTAGTTGTTTCAATTTGACTTTCTTTTCTAGCCATACATATATTTCTAGCAATCTGTCTCGAAAACCTCTCCTCACCATATTCATATATAATATTTGCAAGTTTTTCTTCTTCATATGTATTTATTACTACTTTTGCTGTTAATTCTTGAGATTTATCCATCCTCATATCTAATTCATTTTCGCCCAAATAACTAAAGCCTCTATTTCTTTCATCTAATTGATATGAAGAAACTCCTAAATCTAATAGAATTCCATCTACTCCATTTATATCCAATTCTTGTAATATTTCTTTTATGTTGTCATGATTATTATGAATGTATTTGACATTTTGAAATTCTTCTAAATTTTCCTTTGCTGCACTTAATGCCTCTTCATCTCTATCTATTCCAATTAATATCCCTTTATTTGATAGTCTTTTTGCTATTTCTTTGCTATGTCCAGCTCCTCCTAAAGTTCCATCTACATATATTCCATCTTGTTTAATATTAAGCCCTTCTATACATTCATTTAACATTACTGGTTTATGCTTAAATTCCAACTTGACACCTCATATAAAAAATTCATTTAACGTTAGCAGCTGGTAATTTAAGAAAACTACCAGCTGTATTATCTTTTATGTATATTTTTCTTTTGATTTTTTATATTCTCTAGTAAATCTTTCATTTGTAACTTTAAAAAATTATCTTTTGTATTTTTTAAAGCTTTTGTATTTTTATCTTTTGTAAATTACTTTTCTTCATTTGTATATTTGTCTTTTGTACTTTTATCTTTTGTATTTATATAAACTTTTGCAAGTTATATACCTAACATTGTCATATTTTGAGCAATTTCATCTGCTGATATATCTTCATCACATTTTTCCCAAGTTTCTTTATTCCATATTTCTAATCTAGTTCCTACTCCAATTACTACTGCTTCTTTTTCTAATCCTGCCGCTATTCTTAAATTATTAGGTATTAGAAATCTACCTTGTTTATCTATTTCACATTCAGTTGCTCCTGATAAGAAAAATCTTACAAAGTTTCTTGCATTTCTATCTGATAAAGGAAGTGCTTTTAATTTAGTTTCAAAATTTAACCACTCATTTTGTGAAAACGCAAATAAACATCCATCTAACCCTTTTGTTACGATGAACTTTTCTCCCATATCTTGTCTTAGCTTTGCTGGCATTATTAATCTGCCTTTTGCATCTAGAGAATGCTCATATTCACCAATTAGCAATTAAATTTCACCTCTTTTCATACCTCTCCACTTTGTCACCACTTTGTACCACTTTTCTCCACTTCAATTAAATTTTAATATAACTTTTCTTATTTTGCAAGTGTTTTTCAAAATTTTTTTAACTTTTTTTATATTTTTTTCATTATCTAATTAATACTAATTAGATTTTTATAAAAAAACATTAGTATATCAGTGTTTTGACACCACATACATCTAAAATGCAAATATAAATTATTTATTATTGAACATCTAAATTTATATAATCTAATAAAACTTTTAATAGTACTCATATATTATTTTCTTATTAATAGTTCGTTTTATTTTGAAATTGTACTTGCTATACTTTTTTATATTAATATATTAAGGAGGAGGCTTTATGAATAATCAAGAAAAGTTTTTGAGGAAAAATATTGGTAGAAAAATTAAATTGGCAAGGTCTAAATCAGATTATACTCAAGAACAATTAGCCGAAAAGTTATCATTATCAACAAGATATATTAGTCAGTTAGAACGTGGTATTGCATTTGGAAGTGCAACGACTATAACCAATATTTGTAAAGCACTAAATATTAACTCTGATTTCTTATTCAATGACTTAATACAAAATGATTCTCCTGTCTTAAATGATATAGTCGATGATAAGTTTTTAGAAGATTATTTAAAATTAAATGATTATAATAAATTAGTTGTTAGCTCATTAGCAAGTGAATTAGTTAAACTTCAAGACAAAAACAAAATCGTAAAAAAAGCATAATTAATAGTTATGCTTTTTTAATTTATAGTAGTACTGGTAGGACCTGTTCCAACAACATCTTCTTGAAGTGATCTCCATGTATTACATCCAACAATACCGTCAGCTGAAAGCCCTCTTGACCTTTGATAACTTATTACAGCATTTTGAGTTGCAGATCCAAATATGCCATCTAATCCTCCTGTTCTAAATCCTAGAGTATTCAAATCATCTTGTGCAATTAATACATAATTACTTAAGCTTCCTCTTTTTAATTGAGGAAATCCTCCGCTTGAACATGCTGGTTTACCGAAATCTCTTATCAAAATGAACCCATGTTGGTGTCAATGAAATCGGTTCCACATAATACCACACACCAGAATTATTGGCTGAATTCCATAATCTTGTTCTTTGTGCAGGACTTAAAGTTTGCCCCACATCAAATGCCACTCCTGCATAATGTTGTGATTGTGTATACACAGTTGAACTACTTTTATTCTCGTGCGAAAGATAATTGCTTTTGACGTTGTTACATTTCATTTTAAATTCAATCAACGTACCTAAGTACGCCTCTTGAATTTAAAACTCATGTGCCTAGTCAAAATTCAATTCTTTTTCGCACTTATCTTTCTTTATATCAACTTTTCTATATCTATTTTTAATTCAAATTTTGCTGATTTATCATGATAAATATAGATTTTATCTATTAGCATATTTAGTATTGCTTTATCTGGTACATCTTTTTCTATAATCTGATTAAAATAATCTATTGTTTGTTTTAATTTTTCTTGCTTTATTTCTAAATCTTCGTTTTGTAATTCTTGCAATTTCTTTTTTAATTTTTCTATCTCTTTATATTTATCTTCTTCTAAACTCTTATATGTATTTTCTATAAATTTTCTTTTATCTTCTGTACTAGAAGCTATCTCTTTAATTCTTTGACTTATTAAAACCTTATATTCCGCTTCTAATGTTTTTAAATTTAATTTTTGTTCTTCAAGATTTTTCTTTTTACTTGATTTATATTCTTCCAACTTTAGATTGTTTATTTCAGTTATATAATTATCTCTTAGCAGTATCAAAAAATTCTTAAAATTAGCAAGCAATATGTCTTCTCTCACATTATGACATACACATCTTGACTTTCCGTATTTTCTATAACTTACGCACTCATATAATTTTTTAGGAATATATCCTTCTCTATTACTACGAACTCTTGCAACTCCTGTAACACTGCCACCACATTCTCCACATCTTAAAAATCCACCAAATATATAATCTCTTTTCTTCTTTGTATACATACTAGAATTTTTTACTCTCTTTTTCATCATCTCTTGAACTCTTTGAAATTGCTCTTTTGAGATAATTGCTTCATGATGATTTTCAAATATGTATTGATTTTCTCTTTCTATTTTCTTGCCTTGCTTATGAATATCTTTTCTTTCAGTTTTATGTGTAATTGCTATACCTATGTAAATTTCATCTTTTAAGATTCTTTTTATCATATAAATGTCCCATAATTTCTTGACTGGCTTTTTATAACTTTTTCCTTTTTTACTTAACTCTCTTTCTATAACCTGTGATGGTGTTAAAAAATCATATTCAAAATTTAGTTTTTGACAAATCTTTCTCATTCCTAGTCCTTGCTCATATAAATCAAATATTGTTGTTATAGTATCTCTCACACTTTCATCAACTATTAATTCTCCTTTTTTAGCTGTTTTTAAATAGCCAAATTTTGTTCCTTGTAACAATATTCCTTTTTCTAATTGCTTGTGCATTCCAATTTTAACCTTTTTGGATACTTCTTTTACATATCTTTCATTAAACCATGTTGAAAGACCTAGTAAATCATCATCTCCTTCTAATAAATTAAATTCTCCAAAAGTATCTTTCGTTAGTATTAGATTTACATTTTTCTCTTTTAACTCATCAATAAATGTAAGTGTTCTGCTACCTTTACGACCAATTCTTGATAGGTCTTTTGCTAAAATAATATCTATTTTTCCATCATCAATGTCTTGTAGCATTTGGCTAAATTCTGGTCTTTCATCATTTGAAATATATCCGAGATACATTATCATCAATATAATATTTAGATATATCCCAGCCTTTAGAATCTGCATATTCTTTTGCAAGTTCCATCTGGCTATTTATACTACTATATCTACTTTTGTTATCATCTTTACTTAACCTACAGTAACATACAACTTTCAATATATTTATCCTTTCCGAAGATAAATATATTTGTGTTTTTAGACAAGTTTATATTATCTTCTTTTTATGACAAATGCAATCCTTTTATTTCATATTTTTACTTTTTTCGTAATTTAATATTTCTTTGATTGTTTTAACAGTATCATTTTCTCCATTAATAAAAATTGATATATTGGCATACTGACTTTTTATATTACTAATTTCTTCTATAATCTTTGAATTTTCTTGTTCTGTTTTGTTAATATATATTTGAACTATCTCGTTATTTTCAAAATCAAATTTTTGAGTTTTCATACACACCACAGCCTTTTTTTCTTTAGTAATGTATATGTTTTACATTACTAGCGAATTACAAAAAAAGAACAAAGAAACTAGATTTTCTCTAATCTCTTTGCTCTTTTTTCATGCTATCATTATATTATGGTGTTTTTATAATATCAATTCCGTTTTATTTCCCTTTTTTCTAAAATTCTAATTTTGATTATTTTTAATTGATTAGTACACCAAGTGAACTAGTATGACTTTTCCAAGTTCACTAAGTGTACTTTTCTGAAATTTGAGTTCGCTATTTTAAATTTTAAACGGAGAATGATGGCTTTTTAGCCAGTTCACCGAGTGAATTTCTGCATTATATTTGCATAATTTTTTTGTTTCTTTATTAACCCTAGAAGGCTTGTCCGTCTATTTGTATGTGCGTTGCATTAAGCATGCTTTCCTGCCCTCATTTCTAATGAGGTATTTTCTGTTTCAATAGTACTTATGTCTACTTAATCAAATATACTGATCCTTAAATCCTCTTACTGGAAAATGAATGTGCTTTTAAAATTAAGTCAAGGTTGTGCGACAGCACATTCATTTTAACCTTGACTTTATTTTATAAAGAACATTATAATCTATATATAGGATTAATTTTGTTATTCCTATATTAAAGTTTCTAAATATTAAGACTCCTTCTAGCTTCATTCCATACTTCTATCGGAATCTTATCTAAATCATCATCTACTCCATGTTCTTTTGCTATTTTTTGCGTCTCCTTTATATATAAATCAGGATAATCAATACCTGTCTGCATTAATTTTATTAATGCATCTCCCCATTTTATTGCTGTTTTATCTAACATACTTTTCTTTATTAATTCTATTGGCTTATTAATATCATATTCAAGATTATAATTCTCAATTTTATGATAATTTTGATTTATTTCTAAGACTGCAAACTCTATTCCTGGCTTTCCTCCAGTTGCTAAGCCTACTGAACCTGGATTGATATATTTTATACTTCCTCTTTCAAAAATATATTGTTTATGCGAATGTCCAAAAATTTTATACATACAATCATTGCCGTCATTATAATTTCTTTTATGGCTTATAAATATCTTTGGAATATTAGGAATATCAATTATATAACTTTCTGGAAGATTTGAAATAAATTTCATATCTTCTTTACTTAATTCGTTATAAGAGCATAATAGCGCTCCTTTTCTGTTTTCCATAGTCCAATCTTTGTTATCTGAATTATTATATTCTATAATATAATTTTCTCTATTTCCTCTTATTATGTAGCTTTCATATTTTTTCATTGTATTTTTTATAAATTCAATAACTTCATGTGATTTAGGTATATCAGTAATATAATCACCACACCATATAATTCTATCAACATTCATTTTATCAATATTTTTGATGCATTCTTTTAATGCAAAAATGTTACCATGTATGTCACTAAGTATTGCCAATCTCATATAATTTTCCTCAGCTTTCTTATATTATTAGTATATTTACTTTTCATTAAATTTTTAATTAATTTCAATTATTCTATCATAAAATATAAAAAAAAGAAAGTGCTCTTCCAAACACTTTCAAATTAAGTTCAGGAATTTTTAGTTATTTTGATCGTTTTTCTGAACTCAAGAAAATCTTCTACTTTTTCTTTTCTTCTTTTAATAGTTTCTTTTTCTCCATTTTATCAGAATCTAAATACTTATAATCTAATGCGTTTGTTTTGCTAATAACCGATTTACCCAAATTTTTTTCTATATCATCTCTTGCTACTTTAGCAGCATGTCCACCCATTTTAGCAATTTTCCTGTTTTCTTTTAAGCCATATGGTTTATGTTCTTTTGCTAGTTCTCTTGTCGCTATTTCTCCTAAATCTGTTAAAGCAACTTCAATATCAGTCATATTATCTCTTAATGATTCTTTTCTTATATTTTTATATTCCTTGTATTCACTGGCTTTCATCCCAGACCAACTTTGATATATTTCATTTGTTAATATCGCATATTCATAATTTTGCTTAATACCATTTTCTTTCCATACATCAGTTAGTTTTTTTCTATCTAAAATTCCTTTTAGCCTAGTTTCTATCCATTGGTCTGAATATCCTCTACCTCTATAATAATCTATAGCTCTATTTATGGCAATTTCTGGATCAAAAATTTCATCTATTCTTTCTTTTCCCATTTGAGCAAGCCACAATTTGAAAGGTTCTGCTTTTGAACTTGGTACAGATTCTATTAATCTAAAAATTCCTTTTGTATCTAATGTATCTGTTAAATAATTTTTTCCATCTTTTTGAGATTTCATTTTCAGTTGTACGATATTTTCGTACAACTGACTACCTTCTTTAATTAAATTTCTTTTTAAATCGGTCCAATATCTTTTAGGAATTTTACTATCAGTTAATGCACTAATGACATCAACTACACTAAAATAATATTCTTCTTCATCAGCATTCCAAACACTTCTTATTTCTTTTCCTTCAAAAAGATTTGATATTGTTTCTAATTTATTATTATCAGCCATATAAAACCATCTCCTACATTGATTTTTCATTTGCTACATTGTATCAAACATTTGTTTATTGTGCAAGTATTTATATCAAAAATTTACAAAAAATAAAAGCACTATTTCTAGCACTTCATTCACTAAATTTTATATCTAAAAACACAAATTCTATCTATCTTCTATTACAAATTTTTATAGGTTCAACTGTATATGTTCAGTCATGACTTTGATTACCGATGACCTCCTTCATATGGTCTTTTGAATGCAAATCCCACTGGTATTGGACCTCCATAGATATATCTTTGACTATTCCAACTTTGCATACATCTCTTAGTAGTCCACAAAATATTACTTTTACTAGAACCTCTAAACTCTCTTACTTTTAATGTTCCATTTGTATTATATGGCATAGGTTCTGCCTCACCTCTATAATATGTCTCCATTCTATCTGTATCGCTATTAAGTTCAAAATAACATACTATTTATTATAATAATTGAAACAATCTATCATTCCTTTCCTATAAGCATAATAAAATAAATCTTCAAAAATATTGATAATAATTCTTTCCTTCCAATTCAAATCTTTTTTTACTTCATCTAATACTACATTTTTCATACAATCCTCTTCTCCTTTTCTCATTTGTGAATACGTATTCATTTTTCCGCTCAACATTATTTTACAATTTTCGACATGTAAAATGACAGAGCGGGTATATTGTTTTTTGAAGCTTCTGAATTGAGAATATAGGAAATCTTGTCCACTATGGTGGAAATTTTACGAAAGTGGCATTTTATTTTACGAAAAAATAAATAGTACAAAAATTGTACTATTGTATTACTCTATATAATTCTTCTACTTTTCTATTTAAAGCATGTGCTATTCTTACAGCCATCGACAATGACGGCTCTTTTTCATTATTTTCTATATAACTTAAATGAGAAGTGGATATTCCTGTCATTCTTGATAATTCTCGTAAAGTATATCCGCTCTTTTATTCTTATCTCTTTTACTAATATCTCTATTCTCATACTTTCCACCTTTTTTTAGTATGTCCAAAATCTTATATACCATACTTCTTGTTCACTATGGTGGAAAAATGCAATTTTCGTATATGAAACTATTTTTTTCTTTTCAATTCTTCGAAATTTTTCACATTTTCATGACATTCTAAAGTAAATGCACTAAATAAATTATTCTCATGTGCATATTTGTCCCATTCCTCTCTTGAGCAATTCGGATTTTTCTTTATATATTTTTTAAAAGCTCTTTTACTCTTCTTATAATAATTTATCATATGTTTAATATGTACAAAAAGAGAAAGTCTTATACGACTTCCTCAGCTAGTTCTATTATTTTCTTGAATTTCTTAGTTCGTGATATGTATTTTAAACTTTCTACATTTAATATTAAATAATCTTTTACTACTTTTACATATTCTCTTTCATCTTTTATATTTAATAATATTATCATTTGTAGAGATTTTATATATGCTTCTTTCATATTACATCATCTCCTTTTATGTTATTATAGCATATTATGTTACTTTTGTTTGTTGCAATTTGTCGAAGAATATAAAAATTTTAAATTTAATGAAATATTCAAATATTTAATAAAAATCGACTTCTTAAAATCGATTTTAAGCCGTTTTTATTTTTTATTCAACATGTTATATAACTTGATTTTTAGCTGTTTTGAGAACTTTTAAAA
>CAQRYF010000025.1 GCA_948875265.1 uncultured Clostridia bacterium | reverse complement strand
TGCTTCTTTTGTCTATTTTTTATTTCATTTTTTCCCACATATTATTTATGCTATAAAACGGATAGATTTTTTAGTATTTTACTTGACAAATCAATAAAAATAGTGTAAAGTATATTAGCATTACAAAAATAAAGGAGTAGTTTATATGGAAAAAAAAGTTGAAATAAGCATATTATGCCAAATGTATGGTAAGCTTTTAACTGAAAAACAATTTGAATTCATAGATGACTACTACAATAATGACTTGTCATTATCAGAAATTGCAGAAAATAATAATATAACAAGACAGGCCGTTAGAGACATTATAAAGAAAGGGGAGAAAAAACTTTTCGAATACGAAGAAAAGCTAATGTTTATGAAAAGGACGTTAAATCAAGAAAAGAAAATCGAAAAAGTTTTATCAGAATTAACAAAAATACAAAAGAACTATTCAGATAAACAAATTTCGAACGTATTAGAAAGCATCAAAAAAGAGCTAAACTGCTTAGTATAAAAAATAAAGAATGGGAGTGAAATTATGGCTTTTGAAGGATTATCTTCTAGATTACAAGAAATAACAAGAAAAATTAGAGGAAAAGCAAGAATAACAGAATCAGATTTAAAAGATATGTTAAGAGAGGTTAAACTTGCATTATTAGAAGCTGATGTTAACTATAAAATAGTTAAAGAATTCATTTCTACCATTCAAGAAAAAGCACTTGGTCAAGATGTTTTAAAATCACTAACACCAGGACAACAAGTTGTAAAAATAGTAAAAGATGAATTAGTAGAATTACTTCGGAGGAACAGAAAGTAATATTAGTTTTACTCCAAATCCACCAACAGTAATTATGCTAGTTGGACTTCAAGGTTCAGGAAAAACAACAACAGCAGGAAAACTTGCAAACTTACTTAGAAAACAAGGCAAAAAGCCTTTGCTAGTTGCTTGTGATATCTATAGACCTGCAGCTATTAAACAATTACAAGTTGTTGGAGCACAATTAAATATACCAGTATTTAGTAATGAGACATCAAAAGATGTAGTACATATAGCAAGGCAAGCAATGTCAACAGCTATGTCTAAGTTAAATGATGTTGTTATTCTGGATACAGCAGGTAGATTACATATAGATGAAGCTTTAATGGATGAATTAAAAAATCTAAAAGCTAATATCAAACCACATGAAATATTACTTGTAGTAGATAGTATGACTGGTCAAGATGCAGTAAATGTATCAGAAAAGTTTAATGAAGCTTTAGGAATTGATGGAGTAGTATTAACAAAACTAGATGGTGATACTCGTGGTGGTGCAGCACTTTCAGTAAAAAAAGTAACTGGAAGACCAATAAAATTTGCAGCAACTGGTGAAAAGTTAAGTGATATAGAAGTATTTCACCCAGACAGAATGGCAGGAAGAATACTTGGTATGGGAGACATCTTATCTGTAATAGAAAAAGCTGAGGAATCATTTGATTTAGAACAAGCAGAAAAATTAGAAAAGCAACTAAGAAAAAAAGAACTAGATTTAGATGATTATTTATTACAGCTAAGACAAGTTAAAAAGATGGGTTCTTTTTCATCATTACTTAAAATGATACCAGGAATGAATCAAATAAAAGACTTAAAAGTAGATGATAAGGAATTTGTAAAAATAGAAGCAATAATATGTTCAATGACAAAAGCAGAAAAAAGGAATACAAGACTTTTAAATGCAAGTAGAAGGCAACGTATTGCAAAAGGTAGTGGAACACAAGTATCAGACATCAATAAGTTTATAAAATCTTTTGAAATGACACAAAAAATGATGAAGAAAATGCAAAGCAACAAAGGTGGAATGAAAAAGATGTTAAATGGAATTGATGAAAATACATTAAGAAATATGAAGTTCTAATCTTACAATATTAAATTAGTTATTAAATTTTTAAATTTATAAATATATAAAGGTTATTTTAGGAGTGTCCCTAAATCCCTTAATAAAGGGAGAAAAGGAACGTCCCTAAATCCCTGTTTCTTAGGAGGTGAAATTAATGGTAAAAATAAGATTACAAAGACAAGGAAAGAAAAAAGCTCCATTTTATCATATAGTAGTTGCGGATTCAAGATGTCCAAGAGATGGTAAAATAATAGAACAACTTGGAACATATAATCCAATGACAGAACCAGCTACAATAGTTTTAGATAAAGAAAAAGTTGAAAAATGGATTAAAAATGGTGCAAAACCAACAGATACAGTTAAAGCTTTAATTGAAAAAGCTAACTAGTAACAAGGCGGAGGAACAAAAATGAAAGATATACTAGAAATAATCATTTTAAACCTAGTAGATGACAAAGATGCTGTTGAAATAAAAGAAGTAAATGGTGAGAAGTCTATAATATTTGAAGTAAAAGTAGCTGATAGTGATATGGGCAAAATTATTGGAAAACAAGGTAGACTTGCAAAATCTATTAGAACCGTTGTAAAGGCTGTTGCTAATAAAGAACATAAAAAAGTTTCAGTCGAATTTATAGGATAATGGAGTTATATATGACAAAATATCTTGAAATAGGTCAAATAGTAAATACATTTGGAATAAAGGGAATGGTAAAAGTTAAACCTTTTACAGATGATATTAATAGATTTGACAGATTAAAAAAAGTATATATCAAAAATAATAAGGTTAAAAAGGAATATGAAATAGAAGAAGTAAAGTATCATAAAAATATGGTATTAATCAAATTCAAAGGTATAGAAAATCCAGAAGATGCCAATTTGCTACGTGAAAGCTATTTATTAGTTGATAGAAATGATGAGGAACCTCTAGAAGAAGGAACTTATTATATAGTAGATTTAATTGGATTAGACGTATATACTGATGAGGGAGTTTTACTTGGAACTTTAAAAGATATTTTTAATACTGGAAGTAATGATATATATGAAGTAAAAGATGAACTAGGAAAACAAATTCTTTTACCTGGGATACCAGATGTTATAAAAGAAATTAGTCTTGAAGAAAGAAGAATAACAGTTCATTTAATAAAAGGTTTAATATAAATGGAGGAAAAAATGAAATTTGATGTGTTAACACTTTTTCCAGAAATGTTTGAACCAATCAAACAAAGTATTATAGGAAGAGCAACGCGAAAACAATTAATTGATATAAAAATCACTAATATCAGAGAGTTTTCAAAAAACAAACACAAAAAAGTTGATGATACTCCATATGGTGGTGGAGCTGGTATGGTAATGATGCCAGATGTGGTATATGAAGCTTATAAATCTGTAAAAACAGATAAAGCAAAAGTAATATACATGTCACCACAAGGAAAAACATTAAATCAGAGAAAGGTAGAAGATTTAGCTAAACAAGAACATTTAGTTATACTTTGTGGACATTACGAGGGAATAGATCAAAGAGTTCTTGATAAAATTGTAGATGAAGAAATATCTATAGGAGACTATGTGTTAACTGGTGGGGAAATTCCTGCAATGGTATTAATAGATAGTGTCAGCAGATATGTAGAAGGAGTTTTAACGAAAGACTCTATAAAAGAAGAAAGTTTTTCAAACGGACTTCTAGAATATCCACAATATACAAGACCAGAAATATTTGAGGGAGAAAAAGTCCCAGAAGTATTATTGTCTCGGTCACCATGAAAATATAGACAAATGGAGAAAGCAAAAATCTTTAGAAATAACGAAAAAGAAAAGACCAGACTTACTTATAAAGTAAGAGACTGTCAAAATGAAGTGCTTTTTTAGCACCGCTCATGTAAAAAAGAAAGAAGGAGGAAATTCTAAAATGGATATTATAAAATCTATTGAACATGAACAATTAAAAAATAAAATACCAGAATTAAAAGTTGGTAATACAGTAAAAGTACACGTAAGAATCAAAGAAGGAAATAAAGAAAGAATCCAAGTATTTGAAGGAATAATAATAAAAGTACAAGGTGGAGGAGTTAACCAAACATTTACAGTTAGAAAAATTTCTTACGGTGTAGGTGTAGAAAAAACATTCTTAGTACATTCACCATTAGTTGAAAAAGTAGAATTAGTAAGAGTAGGTAAAGCAAGAAGAGCTAAATTATTCTACTTAAGAGACAGAGTTGGTAAAGCTGCTAAGACTAAAGAAAAAATTGGAGCTAGAATTGAAGATAGAGAAATTATAATCAAAGAAGATTTAGTAGAAGAACCAGTAGCTGAAGAAGTAGTTGCTGAAGCTGCTCCAGTAGAAACACCAGTTGCTGAAACAGAAGCTGTAGTAACAGAAGAAGTTAAAGCAGAAGAACCAGCTAAAGAAGAAAAAGTAGAAGATAAAAAAGCAGAATAATAAATATAAAAATAGTAAGTTATAATAAAAGTTTGAACTTTACATTATAGCTTACTATTTTCTATTATAATTATTTTGTATCAAACATATCTTCCATATTATATAATCCGTTTTCTTGCTTTATAATAAACTCTGCTGCTTTTATGGCACCATCTGCAAATACATTTCTAGAATATGAAGTATGTTTTATTTCAAAAGTTTCAAATTCTCCAAAAAATTGAACAGTATGTTCTCCAACAATATTGCCACCTCTAATCGAAGTCATTCCAATTTCATTTTTATCTCTTTTTTCACGTTTATTATTCCTATTATATTCACAATGAAGAATATTTCCAAGAGACTCATTTATTGAATTTGCAAGCATTTGAGCAGTTCCACTTGGACTATCGATTTTTCTATTATGATGTGTTTCTGTTATTTCTATATCTGTATCTTTTAATAATGGAGCAAGCAATTGAAGTATCTTTTTCATAATCATTATATCATAAGACATATTTGCTGATTTAAATATAGGAATTTGTTTACTATATTCTAATATAATTTTTTCTTCATCTTCTGAAAAACCAGTAGTTGCTATAACAATTGGCACTTTATTTTTAGCGGCATATTCTAAAATGTTTAAAGTGGCAATTGGAACAGAAAAATCAATTATAACATCAGGTTTTTCTGTTATATCTTCAATTTTATTAAATACAGGAAATACAAATTCTCCAGTAACTTGTTTATCAAATCCAGATTTTAATATTAAATTTTCATTTTGTTCTACTAAATCACAAACAATTTGCCCCATTTTTCCATTACATCCATTAACCATTACTTCTAACATAAATACTACATTCCTTTCTACAATAAATACTTTTTTATAATTTAGTTAATTAATTTTAACAATTCTTCTTTTAATATTTTTTCCTTTTTATCACTCATTTTGGTAAGAGGTAATCTAGGTATTCCATAATTAAATCCTAAAATATTCAGAGCTGCTTTTACTGGAATAGGATTGACCTCGCTAAATAGAGCATTTATTAAAGGTATTGCCTCTAGTTGCATTTTTGCTGCAACATTAATATTTCCATTTAAGAAATTATATACCATATCATGAGTATATTTAGGCATCACATTTGATAATACAGAAATAACACCAATTCCTCCAAGAGATAATACAGGTAAGACTTGATCATCATTTCCAGAATAAATATGCAGATTATCACCACATAGATGAGCAATTTCAGCGACTTGAGATAAATTACCACTAGCTTCTTTTATTGCAACAATATTTTCTATTTTTGAAAGTTCTAAACATGTTTTAGGCTCAATATTTACACCTGTTCTACTAGGTACACTATATAAAATAATAGGTAAAGAAACATTTTTTGAAATTTCTTTATAGTGTTGTATTAATCCATCTTGAGTACACTTATTGTAATATGGAGTGACTACTAAAAGCCCATCTACTCCTAAAGTTTCAACTGTTTTCGAGTATTCTATTACTTGTTTTGTATTATTTCCACCAGTACCTGCAATAATAGGAACTCTTCCATTTGAAGTTTTTACTGCACATTTTATAGTAGCAATCTTTTCTTCTGTAGTCATAGTAGAAGCTTCACCAGTTGTCCCGCAAACGATAATAGCATCTACATTATTTTTAATTTGAAATTCGACTAATTTTTCAAATTCTTTTAGATTAACACCATTTTCATCAAAAGGTGTACTAATAGCTGTACCACAGCCTTTAAATAAGATTTTTTTCATAAATATATCACTCCTAAAAGAGTATATGTACATAAATGTAATTACATTTATATTGCTATATAGAAATTATATTATAAAAAAATAGAAAAGGAAATAAAAAAATAAAATAAATTTAAAAAAAGTATTGACAAAAAATAAAATAGAATATAAAATAAGAACAACAAAACCGAACAACAATTCGAAGAACGAAAATTCGAACAGAAACAAACAAGGAGTGATAATAATGAATATAGTAAAAAGAAAAGTAAATGTAAAAACAGCGGTAGATAAAAGTATTGAGAGACATCCAGTACCAGTACTAGGCATTGATTATAGAGTGAAGATTATATATAAAAATATAAAAATTACAGAGCTAGATGTTGAAGATAAAACTATAAAAATATCACTACCTAATAAATATAAAAAAATATCTAATAAAGAGATTCTAGATTTGGCTATTGAAAAAATGTATGAACAAATTGCAATAGTTGAAATAGAAAGAGCAATGGAGAAAACAAGAATAATGTTAGGATTTGCACCAGAAGAATATGAAATAAAGAAAATGAAAACATTAGGAATGTGTAAAGACAGAAAAATAACAATAAATCCTGAAATTATTAAATATAATAGAAAAGTTATAGATTATATTGTATTACATCAATATTGTCATCTAAAATATAAAACACATTCAAAAGGATTTTTTAATATGTTAGAAAAATATCAACCAGATTATAGGAAATGTGAAAACGTATTAATGAATATATAAAAAAGATTTATAAGAATGCCTTAAAGCATTCTTATTTTTTGTAACAAATTTATAAAAAACTATTTATAATTCAAGATATATCTGATATAATAACAACAGATTTTATATTGGGGTATCGCCAAGCGGTAAGGCATCGGACTCTGACTCCGACATGCGTAGGTTCGAATCCTACTACCCCAGCCAAAATATATTTGGAGGAAACCAATGAAAAGAAAGATAAAAAATAATAAAGGAATAACACTTATCACATTAGTAGTTACAGTAATTGTAATAGGAATATTAGCTTCTGTTGCAACATATAGCGGAATAGAAGTTATAAATTCTTCTAAATTAACTAGATTTACAACTGAGATGAAATTAATTCAAACAAAGGTAAATGAAATTTATGAAGATGAAGATATAACGTCTAAAGAACGGTGGAAAACCTGCAGATAATAATGATTTTATTGGAAAAACAGATATACTTACAAATCATGGATATTCTATTGACTTTAGTAATTATAAAGTATATACCAAAGAAGAGTTAAAAGATAATTTGGGAATAGATGATATACAACAAGAAGAAGTATTAATAGACTTTGACAATAGGAAAGTTATAAGTTCTAGTGGAGTAACAGTAGATGGACAAACCTATTATATATTAGAACAATTACCAAATAGTTTATATAATGTGGAGCACAAAGAGAATAGACAGTTATTGAAATTTAATATTGACTATGAATGTATAGCAAATAATAAATTTAGGGTTACTATTAAGGAAATGAACGAAGACACAAAAATAAAAAAGTGGCAAGTGAAATACAGAAAAATTAATGAAGACTATTGGAACACAACAGAAAGTTTAAGTTTTATATTAGACGAGGAAGGAGATTATATATTTAAAATTATAAATGATAATTTAGAATCTAATGAAGTAAAAAAAACTATAGCAATGATGGAAACAGATTATACAAAAGACCAATTAGCATTACATTATGATGCTATTAATAATATAGGAGAAGGAGATAATAATCATAGTTCTGAAACAGCTAATTGGAAAGATTTAAGTGGAAATGGAAACGATGCAACAATAACGAGTACTGGAGCAATTAATTGGGATAAAGATTGCTTAACAACTAATAAAATAGAGACTATAACTACACCATGGAAATTTGAAGGCTCATATACAATATCACTTGTATTTACTCCATTAGAATTTTATAATTATAATACAATTTGGGACAATATGAAAAGTGCAAATGATAATGAATGCTGGATAGATAGTAACAAACAATTAAAATTAAGATCACATTACAACTCCCAAGGAAATGTGTATACCAAAATGCAATCAGAGAAAATACAACTTACAGCTACTGTGGATAAAGAGGAAGACAAATGTAGTATGTATATAAACGGAAAATTAATAAACACAATTACTGGAGGAATTAATTTGAACAGTGGACAATTAACTTTTAATGGTTCTACAAATACAAAAGGAAAAAATGAGTATTATAGTATAAGAGTATATAATAAAGCTTTAAGTGAAGAGGAAATAAAACAGAATTTTGAAATAGATAACAGAAGATTTGAGATTGATAAACATGAACCAATAATAGTAGTAAATGGATTAGCATTGCATTATGATGCTATTAATAATATAGGAGAAGGAGATGATAATCATAGTTTTGAAACAGCAAACTGGAAAGATTTAAGTGAAAGTGGAAATGATGCAACTATAACAAGTACTGATGCAATTAATTGGGACAAAGATTGCTTAATAACTAATAAAATAGAAACGATAATTACACCATGGAAATTTGAAAGCTCATATACAATATCACTTGTATTTACGCCTTTAGAATTTTATGATTATAATACGATTTGGGATAATATGAAAAGTGTAGATGATAATGAATGTTTTATATATAGTAATAAACAATTAAAATTAAGATCACATTATAATTCTCAAGGAATTGTATACAACAATATGCAAACTAAAAAGACACAACTTACAGCTACTGTAAATAAAGAAGAAAATAAAAGTAGTTTGTATATAAATGGAGAACTAATAAGCACAATTACTGGGGGAATTAATTTAAACAGTGGACAATTAACTTTTAATGGCTCTTCAAATACAAAGGGAAAAAATAAATATTACAATATGAAAGTATATGATTATGCTTTAGATGAATATGAGATTAAGCAAAATTATAAAAGAGATGAAACAAGATTTGGAATTGAATAAATACAATTGAGATAATAGAAAAAACCTTTACTTTTAGCCATTTTTAGGGTATAATATGTAAAGTTAAAAAATGAAATGAATATTAGAGGAGAGATTTTAATGCAAGAAAACAAAAATAATCAAAATAATGAAGTAGAAGAATTAGATATAAACCATCTAATGCAAATAAGAAGAGATAAATTATCTGAATTACAATCAGAGGGAAAAGACCCATATGAAATAACAAAATTTAATAGAACAAATACAGCAGGAGAAATAAAAGCAAACTATGAGAAATTTGAACAAAAAGATGTAACTGTAGCTGGAAGAATAATAGCAAAAAGAATAATGGGAAAAGCATCATTTTGTACAATTCAAGATAGTAATGAAAAAATTCAAAGTTATGTAAGTATTAATGATTTAGGAGAAGAAAGTTATAAAGCTTTTAAAACATGGGATATAGGAGATATTATTGGAATTACTGGTTTTGTATTCAAAACAAGAACAGAAGAAATATCTGTACATGCAAAAGAAGTAACATTACTTTCAAAATCATTAAGACCATTACCAGAAAAATTCCATGGATTAAAAGATGTTGATTTGCGTTATCGTCAAAGATATGTGGATTTAATAATGAATCCTGAAGTAAAGAAAACATTTGAAATGAGAAGTCAAATCATAACTGAAATTAGAAAAATATTAGATGAAAAAGGATATTTAGAAGTAGACACACCAATGTTAAATACAATATCTGGTGGAGCGACAGCAAAACCATTCATTACACATCATAATGCTTTAAATATTGATATGTATTTAAGAATTGCTACAGAATTAAATTTGAAAAGATTAATTGTTGGTGGTTATGATAAAGTATATGAGATGGGAAGAATATTCAGAAATGAAGGTATGGATATAAGACATAATCCAGAATTCACAACTATAGAATTATATGAAGCATATTCAGATTATCATGATATGATGGACATGGTAGAAGAATTATTTTCAAAATGTGCAATCAAAGTATTAGGAACAACAAAGGTGAATTATCAAGGTCAAGAAATTGACTTAACACCAGGATGGAAAAAAATCACAATGATAGATTCTATTAAAGAAGTAACTGGAATTGACTTTAATGATATTAAAACAGACGAAGAAGCAGTAGCTTTAGCAAAAGAAAGAAATATTGAAATACCAGATAAAACAAAAGAAACAAGAGGAGACGTAATAGCACTATTTTTTGATGAATATGTAGAAAAAACATTAATACAACCGACATTTATATATGATTATCCAATAGAAATATCACCACTAGCTAAAAAGAAAAAAGAAGATACAAGATTAACAGAGAGATTTGAAATATTTATTGGCGGAAGAGAATATGGAAATGCATTCTCAGAATTAAATGACCCAATAGACCAATATGAAAGATTTAAAAAACAAGTTGAAGCAAGAGATGCTGGAGATGATGAAGCAGGAATGATGGATGAAGACTTTATACAAGCACTAGAATATGGAATGCCACCAACAGGAGGTCTAGGAATAGGTATAGACAGACTAGTAATGCTATTAACTGATAGTGCATCAATAAGAGATGTATTATTATTCCCAACAATGAAACCTCTAAATAACATTTAATAAGTTTTAATAGAGTTTAATGTAAAGGGGCTAAGTATGCCAAAAGAATTAAATGATTTTTTGAAAACAGCGTATGAACATGGAAAAGTAAAAGATTTAAAAGAAGCATTTAAAGAATATCCTGTTTAAGAAGAATGGCATAAAGGAAAGCTAGAAAATGTATTAAATGAAAATAGCAAATCTTATAATCTTTATGAAATTGGAGATATTGTTTTTGTTAAGGAATATAGTTATCCTGATGGGAAAATAGGAAATAATCATTTTTTGTAATAATAGACCAAGATAATACTGCTGTTTCAATAGAAAATTTTGGTATGATTGTATCATCTAATTTAAATAAATTGAAGTTTAAAGCTAATAAGCTATTAGAAAAAGATGAAATAAATAATTTATATAAAGATAGTTTAGTGAAAACAGATGTTATATATAAGATTTCAAATGAACAAATAGTTTTTAAAATTGGTATTGTAGGTTATGAGAAAATAGAAGAATATAAGAAAAGTTTTTATAATAGTTTAAAAAATAAGAATGCTAACTAAAACCAATGAGTTTTAATAAATTCAATCGAGTAGAATTAAAATAGCAGTTTTTGAATACTGAAAATACCTAAAAACATAACAACCAAACAGGTTTGCAAGAACTTGATAAAAAGCTAGGAGGTAAAAATGATTTTAGGAAATAAATTAAATATTACTGATCAAGCAGAATTAGCAAGAGAGGAAGAAAGAATTAGTAAAACACGTGCAAAAGAAATGTTTGAAATAGGATATTTGAATACATTAGAACCAGGAACATTTGAAACTTTAAAGAAAATTCACAAATTTTTATTTGAAGAAATATATGAATTTGCAGGAAATTTAAGAAAAGTAAATATTGCAAAAGGGAATTTTAGATTTACGCCCATTGCTTATCTTGAAGAAGCTGTTAAAAATATTGAAAAAATGCCGCAATCAACCTATGAAGAAATAATAGAAAAATATGTAGAAATGAATATTGCACATCCATTTAGAGAA
This sequence comes from uncultured Clostridia bacterium, assembly GCA_948875265.1. Lineage (GTDB taxonomy): Bacteria > Bacillota > Clostridia > TANB77 > CAG-508 > CAG-269. Next base: position 10,396 of record CAQRYF010000025.1, on the reverse strand, counting down.
GGAAATGGAAGAAGTACAAGAATTTGGCTTGATTTAATTTTAAAAAAAGAATTGAATCTAGTAGTTGATTGGAGTAAAGTTGATAAAACAGATTACTTACTTGCAATGGAACGTAGCCCTATAAAAGATACGGAAATTAAAGAATTATTAAAACAAAACTTGACTAATAAGATAGATGATAGAGAAGTGTATATGAAAGGTATAGACAATAGTTATCTATATGAAGGATATTTATCATTTAAAATAGATGAGTTATAAATTAAAAAAATTATAGAATGTTAAAAAATAACTTAATAAGTTTGAATAAGTGTTGCCAATAGTGACGTACTTTTTGGCAAATGTGAAAATAAGAAGGGATACAAAGGAGTAAATATGTTTAATTTTTCATTTGATAAAAGAATAATATATATAATAATAGGTATAATGGTATTATCAACAGTAGTAAATTATGCTAATAATCCAGGTGCGTTATTTAGCCTATTATTAAGCATACCAGGAGTTTTAATAGCAATTACATTTCATGAATTTGCACATGGATATGCAGCATATAAATTAGGAGATAATACGGCAAAAAATGAGGGGAGATTAAGTTTAAATCCACTTGATCATTTAGACCCAATAGGAAGTTTAATGCTTCTATTTGCTGGATTTGGTTGGGGAAAACCAGTTCATGTAAATCCTAGAAATTACACGAGAAAAATATCAATGGAACAGGGAGAAGCAATAGTATCTATTGCAGGACCTCTGATGAATATTTTATTAGCAGTAGTATTTACATTAATATATTGTGCTATATATAAATTTGCAGGGATATCATTCATAACCTCAACAACAGGTGGAATTATTATATTATTAATATCTTCTACAATATCAATAAATATAGGATTAGGAGTATTTAACTTAATACCATTACCACCATTAGATGGTTCAAAAGTAATCATGCCATTTTTACCATACAATGCAAAGCAATGGTTTGTTAATAATGAGCAAATATTTTATATAATATTTGTGGTTATTTGGATAACAGGAATAGCTGGACTAATAATATCACCAGCAATAAATACAGTATCAGCAGGAATATTAAACTTGGGAAGAATTATATTTGGAATTTAATAAAAAAGAGGATTTGGGGCCAGGTTTCAAATCCTCATTGTTATAGAGAATAAAAAGTTACAATATATTAATATATATAGAATACCTTGTGCTATTTAGAGCTAATACATATGTAAATAGTAACAATAAAAATGGAAAGGAATGAGGATTTGAAACCTGGCCCCAAATCCTCGAAAGGAAAGATGAAAAAAGATATATTAACGCTAGGAATTGAATCAAGTTGTGATGAAACTTCTGTTGCCATTGTAAAAAATGGTAGAGAGATTTTATCTAATATAATAGATACACAAATACCAATACATGAAAAATATGGAGGAGTAGTACCAGAAATAGCATCAAGAAATCATATTGAAGCTATATCAAGAGTAACAAAAAAAGCATTAGAAGAGGCAAAAATTACATTTAATGATATAGATGTAATAACACCAACATATGGACCTGGATTAGTAGGAGCTTTATTAGTAGGGGTATCATATGCAAAAGCTTTAAGTTTTTCAATAAATAAACCATTGGTAGGAGTAAACCATATACAAGGACATATCGCATCAAATTATATTACATATAAAGATTTAAAACCACCATTTTTGTGTATGATGATGTCAGGAGGAAATACTCAAATTGTACATGTAAAAAACTATACTGAATTTGAAGTATTAGGAAAAACTCGTGATGATGCAATAGGAGAAGCTTTTGATAAAGTAGCAAGAGTAGTCGGGCTTCGGATATCCAGGAGGGCCAAAAGTAGATAAACTAGCAAAACAAGGAGAAGCAAATATTGAATTACCTAAAACACATTTTGAGAACTTAGATTTCAGTTTTAGTGGAATAAAAACAGCAGTTATAAATTTAAATCATAAAATACCTGATATAAATAAAGCAGATTTATGTGCTAGTTTTCAAAAAACAGTTACAGAAATATTAATACAGAATATAAGAAAGTCTATTGAACAAACTGGAATAAAAACAATAGCTTTAGCAGGAGGAGTATCTGCTAATAGTTATATAAGAGATGAATTTCTAAAACTTGAAAATGAGGGAATAAAGATATATATGCCAGACTTGAAATTATGTACAGACAATGCCGCAATGATAGCATCTGCTGGATATTATAATTATATAGCAGGGAATAAAAGCGAACTAAACTTAAATGCAATACCAAATTTAAAACTATAAAAATAGAGGGGTAATAATGTCAATTTATACAATAGGTGACCTTCATCTGTCTTTTAATGAAAATAAGCCAATGAGCATATTTGGAGACAATTGGGAAGGACATGAACAAAAAATAAAAGATAATTGGATAAAAAATGTAAAAGAAAATGACTTAGTAGTATTACCAGGGGATTTTTCATGGTCAATGTATTTAAAAGATACTTATAAGGACTTTGAATACCTAAATAATTTACCAGGAAAAAAATTATTACTAAAAGGAAATCATGATTATTGGTGGACTACTATTACAAGTATGAGAAATTATTTAAAGGAGAATAAGTTTAATAATATTGACTTCATTTATAATAATGCATATGAATTTGAAAGATGTATTATAGTAGGAACAAGAGGATGGAATCAAACTGATGAAAATGAAGATAAAAGATTATTAAAAAGAGAAGCAATGAGATTAGAATTATCAATACAAGATGGCATAAAAAAATATGGAAAAGAAAAAGAAATAATTGTATTTATGCATTATCCTCCGATATCTAATTTGAATTTAAAGAAAAATGAAATGACAGAATTTATAAAAATAATGAAAAGATATGATATAAAACAATGTTATTATGGACATTTACACAGTACATCAATAAAAGAAGCAGTAGAAGGAAAACACTTTGGTATTAATTTTAAACTAGTAAGTGCAGACGGACTAGATTTTAAATTACTAGAAATAGGGCAAAGGGACGTAGATAATGTCCGTAATTATTAAGTAAGATGTAAATTAAGATGTAAAATCAGTTTTATTTTATTAAAAGGGACATTATCTACGTCCCTTTGTCCTATTCTGTTGTAAAAGGAGTAAGTAATTATGGATTTAAATAAGGATGTTAAATATATAAAAGGTGTTGGTCCTAATAGAGTTAAGTTATTAAATAAATTAGGAATATTTACATTAAAAGATTTAATTACATATTATCCAAGAACATATGAAGACAGAAGTAAGCCTAAAAAGCTATATGAATGTGTTGATGGAGAGGAAGTTTTAATAGAAGTTATTGCTTGTAATAGATTAACAGATGCATGGTTAAAAGGAAAGACTATGCAAAAATTACAAGTACGTGATGAAACAATGTCTGCAACTATTATATGGTTTAATCAAAGTTATCTAAAAGGAAAATTTGAGATTGGTAATAAATATCGTTTTTATGGAAAAATAAACAAAAAGTTTGGAAAAATAGAGATGATTTCTCCTGTATTTGATAACATAGAAAAAAAACAAAATACAGGAAGAATTATTCCAATATATCCATTAACTTACCAATTGTCACAAAATACTTTAAGGAAGATTATTGAGGCAGGATTACACGAAATTGAAGGAAATTTAAAAGAGACTTTACCAGACTATATATTAGAAGAATATAAGTTACAAGATATAAATAAAGCTGTAAAATCTATACATTTTCCAAAAGAGTTTAAAGATTTTAATATAGCAAGAAATAGGTTAGTGTTTGAGGAACTACTAATAATGCAATTAGCACTATTAGAGTTGAAAAATAGTTATATAAAAGAGGAAAAAGGAATTAAGTATAGTAAAGATGTTAAAATGTCAGACATTATAAACAAATTACCTTTTACATTAACAAAAGCTCAGTTAAGGGTTATTGAGGAAATAGATAATAATATGGAATCAGAAAATAATATGAATAGATTACTTCAAGGAGATGTTGGTTCAGGTAAAACTGTGGTTGCAATGTGTGCAGCGTATAAAGCTGTTAAATGTGGATATCAGGCTGCTATAATGGCTCCAACAGCTATACTTGCGATACAACATTTAGAGAACTTTAAAAAGATATTTGATGAATTTAACATTAGATGCGAATTATTAATATCAGGTATGACTAAAAAGAAAAAAGAGGAACTTTTACAAAGATTAAAAAATGGTGAAATTGATATACTAATTGGTACACATGCGATAATAGAAGACAATGTAGAATTTAAAAATTTAGGATTAGTAGTAACTGACGAACAACATAGATTTGGAGTAAAACAAAGAACTAAGATTGCGGAAAAAGGGCAAAATCCAGATGTGTTAGTCATGACAGCTACACCAATTCCACGTACTCTTGCACTTATTTTATATGGAGATTTAGATATATCTATAATAGATGAATTGCCACCTAATAGAAAGAAAATAGATACACTTGCAGTAAAGAAAAATATGACAGATAGAATAAATAATTTTATAAAAGAACAAGTTAAGGAAGGAAGACAAGCATATATAGTATGTCCATTGGTGGAAGAGAATGAAGAATCTGATTTGAAGTCAGTAGAAGAATTATATGAAAAAAGTAGGACAGAAGTATTTCCAGAATATAGGGTAGAATATATACATGGGAAAATGAAGCAAAAAGAAAAAGATGAAATAATGCAAAGGTTTAAAAATAAAGAAATTGATATTTTAATATCTACAACTGTAATTGAGGTTGGTGTAGATGTTCCAAATAGCAATATAATGGTAATAGAAAATGCTGAAAGATTTGGTTTAGCACAGTTACATCAGTTAAGAGGTAGAGTTGGTAGAGGAGAATATAAATCATATTGTATTTTAAAATATGAAGGAAATGGCGAAACAGTAAGAAAAAGAATGAAAGTAATGTGTGATACAAATGATGGATTTATTATATCTGAAAAGGATTTAGAATTAAGAGGTTCGGGAGATTTCTTTGGGACAATGCAACATGGATTACCAGAGTTTAAAATAGCTAATTTATTTGAAGATATGAAGATTTTACAAATGGCACAAAATGTAGCTATAAAAATAATAAATGAAGATCCTAAATTAGAGAAACAGGAAAATCAAGAGCTGAAAAATTTAATAAAAGATAAATTTACGAAAAGAATAGAAATTTAAACTAAAATATAAAAGTACAGTTTTATAAAATAAATTGTACTTTTTATATAAATGTAATTGTAAAAAACTAAAAAAAGGAATATTATTAGCAAGTCGCTATTTTGGCTTAGTTACTTATAAATATAAATTAACAATTGTTAATTTAATAACACAAGAAAGGAAGATTATAAAGATGCGGAAAGATTTAGAAAGAGAAAAGGAAAAGTTTTTTAACAAGCAAAATGAAGATGAACCTGAAAAAGTAGCAAAAGTAACAAGTTCTATAAAAGGAAACTTGCGAAAATATAATATAAATCCGAAAATGCCAGGATTTGCACTATTATCAAAATCATGCTACATGTATATAATGATGGATTATGATAATATGGATGATATATACTTATTATTGGGAAAGATAACTATTGTTCCAGTAAATAAATTTGGAGGTATATGTCAAGAAGAACAGTGGATGAAAGAATCTTTAAGAGCTGTTGGAATAGAAACAGGAGTTTTCGATTTTATTAAAGAAATTTCAGAGCAAGTTAAAAAAGACTTAGAAATCGCATGAAATGTTATTAAACCTCTAGGAGCATAATCTTAGAGGTTTCTTTCTATTTTGATAATAAATACTTTTAATTTAAAATGAAATGCTATGCATTTACTAGTGGTTGAGATAAAAAAGATTTACATAAATTGACTTTTGGCTAAAAATTTGGTACAATTTAATTGTAACTAGTACATAGTATAATCCCTTAGACTTAAGGGAACACAAAAGAAAGGAAAAAATATATGATTGAGGAAAAGGAACTCTATGACAAGGTAGCAATGGTTTGTAGTGATTTAAAATTACCATATTATCCAAAACTTTTATTGGTTAGTATGGTATATCGTAAAATTAGATATCCATTAGAAAATATGGATGAAATAATTGAGAAAGTAACTAAAGACATTGTGCCAGAGCAGTATAGTAAGCATAAGAGAAAAGCTTTTATGCCGATTTCGGTGGAAAAAGAGATTGATATGCTTGAGAGTGAACTTCACAAATGCGATAATATTCCAGAAGAATTATTAGAGGGCATGATTATCCCAAATACAGTGAAGTATTATATGAAAAAAGTCATAGATTTCAATGACTAGTTTGAAAGTCAAGTGTTCAATACTAACACTTGACTTTTTATATAAAACAGATTAATATATATACATAAAGAATAAAAGGATGTTGATAAAATGTTTCAAGTAATTATAAAATTAATTGCAATATTAATGGTACTTATAGGAGTAATAATGATATATGATGCACGTATATTAACTAAAAAATTTTTTGGATTTGGTGACCAAAATGAGGCAACTAGTGGACTAAAAATATTAGGTTTTATTATAGCTATAATTGGAGCTCTAATTATGTACTTTAATATATAGAGCATTTATATAAAAGTTTTGTTAATTTAAAATATCATTTGACAAAAAATATAAATTGATGTAAAATAATCATTACTTAAAAACTAAATAGTAATAAATATTAAATAAAATTGGAAACGCACATTATTGTAAAATAATGATTAACGAACAACACAAAATTTAAGTGTTGTATTTTTATGCGAAAAAGAAGGAGGAAACAGAAGTGGAAAATGAAGAAAATATATTAGGTCGTGAAAAAATAGGAAAATTAATGAGAAAGTTTTCTATTCCATGTATTATATCATTATTAGTAAATTCTCTGTATAATATTATTGACCAAATATATATTGGTTGGGGTGTAGGCTATTTAGGGAATGGAGCTACTAATATAGTATTTCCAATAACTATGGTTTGTTTAGCATTTGCATTAATGTTTGGAGATGGTTCTTCTGCATATTTAAGTTTGAAATTAGGAGAGAAGAAAAAAGAAGAAGCAAGTAAAGGCGTAGGAAATGGTATTGCATTATCAATTATTGTTTCTATTATTCTATGTATTGGAATATTAGTATTTCTGCCACAATTATTAAACTTATTTGGCTGTACAGAAGCTTTAAGAGTATATGCTTTAGGATATGGATTTATAATTGCAATTGGGTTACCTTTTATGATGATTGGAACCACATTAAATTCCATTATAAGAGCAGATGGAAATCCAAAATATGCGATGATATCAATGGTATCAGGAGCTATATTAAACATTATCTTAGATCCTATATTTATATTTGTATTTAAAATGGGAGTAGAGGGAGCTGCTATAGCTACTGTAATAAGCCAAGTCTTAACATTTACTCTTAACATTATATATTTAAAGAAATTTAAATCAATAACATTAAGCAAAGATAAATTCAAAATACAAAGAAATATAGGAAGAAAAGTATCTGCACTTGGAATTAGTAGTTTTATTACACAAATGAGTATAGTATTACTAATAGCAGTTGAAAATAATTCACTTGCCAAATATGGAGCGAATTCAAAATTTGGATCAGAGATACCAATCACTGTATTAGGAATTGTTATGAAAATAAGCCAAATTTTAAATAGCATTATTATAGGTATTGCAGCAGGAGCACAACCAATTCTTGGATATAATTATGGTGCAGAAAAATATGATAGAGTAAAAAAGACATTAAAGATGGTTCTAGGATTAAGTGTATTTATTAGTACAATTGCATTTATATTATTCCAGACAATACCAGATAAATTAATTTCAATTTTTGGTAGTGGTGATGATAATTATATTGAATTTGCATGTTTAGCATTTAGAACATATTTAATGTTATGTATTTGTAATGGAGTACAAATTCCTTCAGGAATATTCTTCCAAGCAATTGGAAAAAGTGTAAAAAGTGCTTTATTATCATTATCTAGACAAATATTATTTTTAATACCAGCAATTATAGTATTTGGAAAACTATTTGGGATTATGGGGGTATTATATGCTGGACCATTTGCAGATGGACTTGCATTTATGATAGCAGCAATACTACTTATAATGGAAATTAAGCATCTAGAAAATAGGAAAATAAAAAGTCAAACATTAATTGAAGATACAAATAACAACAATAAATTGAATAAAAATATAGTTATTACAATATCTAGAGAATATGGCTCAGGAGGAAGATATGTAGGTAGATTAATAGCTGATAAATTAGGTGTTAAGTTATATGATAAGGAGTTTGTTACAAAAGTAGCAGAACAAACAGGATTATCAGAAGAATATATAGAAAATAACGAACAAAAAAGAGAAATATTATCTAATTTAAATAATGGATATTATTTTGGACTAAATAACTCAGATGAATTATTTTTAAAGGAATCCGAATTAATTAAAGAAATTGCAGAAAAAGAATCCTGTGTAATTATAGGTAGATGTGCTGATTTTATTTTACAAGATAGAGAAAATGTATTAAAAGTATTTGTGTATAGTAATATGAAAGATAAGATTAAAAGAGCTACACAAATATATGGATTTGATAAAGAAAAGGCAGAAAAGGAAATAAAGAGAATTGATAAATTAAGAGCAAATCATTATAAATATTATACAGAAAAAGAATGGAATAATTATTCGAATTATGACATTTGCATCAACAGTGATTTATTAGGAGTAGAAAAAGCAGCAGACTTAATTTGCAACATAGTAAGGGAGAAAGAAGCTATATTATAGAAAAGGATATCAAAAGATATCTTTTTTCTTTATAATATGTGAGATGAATTTTAAAAAATTCGCAGAAATTTACTATATAAATTAGCTAAAATCTATTGACAATTTAGAGTGAAGTGTGCTAATATAAATATTGTTAATTGAATATGCGGATGTGGCGGAACTGGTAGACGCGCTGGTCTTAGGAACCAGTGTCAACGACGTGGGGGTTCGAGTCCCTTCATCCGCACCAGTCTGGGTGTTCTTATAGGATTTAACGTCTTATAAGAACACTTTTTTATTATGCCGATAATTTATTGGGATATTTCACATTAACAACATTTTTTTGTATTTATTGTTACATGTACGTTTTATGGGGTTCTTTATATAAAGTTACTCCCGCATTACATATCGGAAGTGTGGCTATTGGTTCGCATTGCCACGTTCTCGTTTGTATTACTTGTTTCATATATTTAAAAATATTAAAAATACGATTATTTCAACAAATACGTAATTTTTCATTGAAATTTACGTAAAATATGCTATAATTAATATGTATGAGTAGTATCTCATATTTGAAGGCACTGATAACTAAAACAATTTATAAGGAGGACTTTTTATGAAAAAAGAAGTTATACTTGTGTCAACGGACAAATGTCCTTTGGACACTCTTGCAGAAATGGGAGAGCAAACAAAAAAAGCATGGATTTTTCTTCACGATAATGCAGTCAGTAAGTTAGAAAAAACTGCGGATTACGTTGAAGAAAGAGAATATCGGGAAATTAAATGGATTGCAACAGAACAATATCCTGCAACAACCATTGATATTGAAATCGGGGAAACATGGCATAAGGTTTATCGAATTATTGCCGATGATATTGCTTTTGAACATGAACCGCAAGATCCCGAAGATATATTCTTTTTGAATATGGCAGAATAATTTGTCCTAAAAAAGTAAAATTATTTCTTTCCCCCTTTCTTTTTGAAAGGGGGTTCTTTCTGTATGAATTATATGATAAGATACAAAAAATTTTATGGAAAGAAAAAATATGTATAAAAATTAATAAAAAAATGGAAAATTCCCCACTAGAGTTTAGCGGGGAATTTAAGGCTATTTCTTTAGTTTGATACTTATATTATCTAGAGTAAGGAAAATTGCAATTAATGCAAATAGGATAGCTCCTAAAATAAAATTAGAATTAGATTCTTTCCAAGCGAAAATTGCAATTGAGACTCCTGATAAAAAGATAAAAAAGTACCGCATAAAAGCCCTCCTTAATACAAAAACAATTGTTGTTAATATTTATAATAACATATTTTACATAATAGTTCAAGTAAATGCTTTAGAAATATAGGCAAAGAAGGGATTTTTAATTATAATGTACATTTTTGTAAAAGTTGAATAAATAATAAAATACTGATATAATAAGAAAAAAATCAGGAGAAATATATGATAGTAGAAAAAAACAAAGAATATATAGTTGATATAATAGATAATGGATATGAAGGAGAAGGAATAGCAAAAATTGAAGGATTTACTATTTTTATACCAGGTGCTATAAAAGGAGAGAAAATAAAAATAGAGGCTGCTGAAAAAGTAGTCCCAAATTAGCTCTCAAAAAAATCGTGAATTGGAA
>CAQRYF010000024.1 GCA_948875265.1 uncultured Clostridia bacterium | reverse complement strand
TTATATATATTTTTTTACATAATATTAATATTTATTTTTGCTCAACTATAAGTAGAATGTCATAAAATGTCAATACAATTATTTTGTTTTTTGTGTAATAATTAATTTAATTATTAATATACTCAAAATATTATATTATAAGTTTGTTTATATCAATAAATTAATTAAATATTTTTAAGGAGATTTTATGATTAAGGAGAAAAGAAAAGCCAAAAGATATACTCAAGAAAAAATGCCACAAATTCTTGGTATTAGTTTAAGACAATATGTTAGGATAGATAATGAAGAAGATTTACCAAGAAGAGATGTTCTTAAAAACTTAATTATAGAATTAGAATTAACAAATGAGGAAATTGGAGAATATATTAGAAAAATGACTGAGAATATCGCCTAAAATAAGGGCTATTTTTTTTGCCCTTATTTTGTCGCAATATGTATATTCTCAATTCTAGCATTCATCTCTCTAGATATTATATTTTGTATTTGAGCAACTTCTTCTTGCTTAATTTCTGAAACACCAATAATAACACTTATACTTTCTCCATTTACAAATATAATACTATTTTCAAAACCTTTTGTTTTTATTAAATTTTCACAAATCATTATTCCATTTTTTGTATTATTTATCTTTGTAATTTCTTGTGTTGCTGTTTGTTTTTGTGTTTCTAGAGAATTACTGCTATTTAATACCTTTTCATATGTTTCTATCATTTGTGAATACATAGTATCCCTTTCTAATTTTGATTTTGTAAAATACTCATCTGTAGTCGTACTATTAGTTTCTACAGTATTTTCTGTAGTATTAATATTGCTTGTATTTGACATATTATTCTGCATAGATGTATTATTTTCATTTGATATTTGATTTGTATTAACACTATTATTTTCTGCACTACTTTCTGGCACTACATCATTGCTACTAACTAATTTTGCATCTCCTATGTCTGCTAATTTGCTATCGTCCTTTGCCTCAATGTCCATACTAGTTTCAACTGAGTTATTATTATTTGGATTTGTTGTATAATTTAAATATCCTGCTGTCATAAGCATTAATGCTATTATGTATATTATAACCTGATTTTTCTTAAATAATTTTTTCATACGAAATCTCCTCCTAATTCATTTCAAATACTTGTATTTTGTGGGTTGCCAAACCAGTAACAGCTTCAACAGCTTGTATTATGCTAGTCTTTACCCCTGCATTATTTGCACCTTTAGCTGTAATTATTGCCCCTTCCACTTTGGGCTGTATCACCTTTTGTGTTATTGGTACTTTTTCTCCATTTTCTTCTTTATATATAATATCTTTTTGAGAATCAGTCTCCTGTATTTTTCTTGTCCCTCCAGAAGTATCTGATTCTTCTGTATTGCTAACTTTAGAATTTTCATTATACATTGCAACAACTTCGCTAGATTCTGAATAATTAACAAATACCTTTACTTCGCCTACCCCCTGTATTTTAGAAAGAATTATCTCTAATTTTTCTTCTAACCCTTCTGTTGTATTAGTATTTTCAACATTGATAGTTTGATTTGTTCTAGCTAATTGTTTTGAAGAAGTATTAACATCTCCATTATTAGTTTTTTTATTTCCATTCCATATTATATTTATAACTACTATTGTTATAATCAAAATAATTACAAAAAAAACTAAATTTTCAATCTTACTTTTATCATTCCCTTCTTGTTCTTCATCATTCTTATTTAGTAATTGTTTCAATTTATCTCTAAACATTTTTCATTCACCTCATATTCCTCAATTAGAAATTTCTTAATATTTTGAATGTCACTTCTTGTGAGCTTTTTTTCTTTGTTAGTTTCCCTACTATTATTTATATTATTATCTGTAGTATTTTTAATTTTCACATTTGTGTCAATTGGCTTTATTTTCTGAATTTCTGTTACTACTTTATTTTCTATTTTATCTGTATCTTCTTGTGGTATAGATACATTTTGTTTTTCTGACTTTTGTACATTTAATTTAATCTTTGTTATTTTACTCTCTTTCTCATTATCAGAAATTTTAGTTTCTACTCTACATTTTGTCACATCAAATCCTTTTTCTTCAATCTTTTTAGTTATATCTTTTTCTAATTCCTGTATATATAAATTTTGTATTCTCTCATCCATAGAACTTTGATCAATTACTGAACTTGTACTTGTTTGAGTTGTCATATATTTATCTAAATCCACTTCATTAAAATTAAATATTTCTTTATTTTTTATAAAGGGTGATATAACAGTAAATAATACATATATTCCCATTACCATCCTTATATATTTTTTTGTTCTATTATTAGGCAAAAGCATTTCTAATATTGAAACAATTACAATTGCTAGTCCCAATCCTTTTGCCCAAGAACTTAAAAATTCTATCATTTGTTATCTCCTTTATCTGTACATCATTCCACTATTGGATATTTTTATTACTAATGCTGTTCCTATGATTAACATAACAGATATTGAACTTAATATTGCTAGAAAAATTTTAAAAATATCCCCTATTTGTTCTAATAACCCTACTATCTTTTCATCTGCTATTGGTTGAACTACTGTTGCTAATAATTTATATGTTACAGTAAGAGTTGCAAGTTTCAAAATAGGCATAATACATATTCCCAATATCAAAATGATACCAACTAGTCCAATAGCATTCTTCAATATAATTCCACACCCTAAAACAGTATCAACTGCATCTCCTAAAATTTTTCCAACCACTGGAATTGCAGAACTAACTATTGTCTTGGTTGTCTTTGCTGTAATGCCGATCAACACTAGTTGACATTGTTCCTTCTAATGAAACCACTCCTACAAATATTGTTAATACTATTCCTAAAAACCATGTTATTCCTGATTTCATAAATTTTGATAACTTATCAATTTTCACTTGATTAGATATCTTAGAAATTATTATTAAACTTGTAACTACTAACATTAATGGTATTAATATATCTTGAATAACATTGCCTATAAAGTTAATCATAAATAATATAATTGGTTCTAGCATTCCACTTGTAGCAATACTTCCTGTATACATCATTAATGTAATAAGTAATGGGACTAGCATGTTCATAAATGCCACTAAATTTGTACATGTATCTTGAATCATTTTTACAATATCAGAAAAATTTGACATTATAATAGTTACAATAATAATATATTGTACATAATATATTAGTTTCGCTATTCCATCATTTTCTAAGCTTTCACTAATAGATTTTAAAATACTATGTATTATTATAATTGCTATAATACTTGCAATTGCTTTTATACTGGTTACTACTTCTTTTTCAAGGAGATTCAAAATTCTTTTAAACAAGGTAGAATTATCAACTTGTCCCTTTATAGCATCATTTAAGACTTGTCCAACATCAATATCTTCAAAAAACTCACCTGTATATTGTTTAGAATTTTTTATAAAATCTTGTATCCCAAACTCTTCTTGCTGTCCTTTTAGTGTTTCTTCATTATTGGCATATGTATTTGAAATAGGAATAACAATCAATAAAATAGATATAAAAATACATATTACTTTCTTCATTTGTAACTCCTTTATGGTAATACTTTTAGTATAATTTCAAGTAAAGCAGATAAAATTGGTATTGACATTGATATTATTATAATTTTGCTTCCTATTTCTATTTTGCTAGCAATTGCAGCTTCTCCTGAGTCTTTGCATATACTAACTGCAAATTCCGATAAAAATGCTATTCCAGTTATTTTTATAAGTAAGGTTATAAAAGTACTATTTATTGATGCCTTATTTGCAAAAGTTTGTAATAAATTTATTATACCTGTTAACTTATCCATTACTAGCAATAGAATTAGTACTCCTGTTAACAAGCTTATATATATTGCAAATTCTGGCTTATATTGTTTTAATAAAATAATAATTATTAATCCAATTAAAGCCACACCTATTATTTTTATAATATCCATATTTCCTCCTACCACTGTATAACATAATCATTAATGTCCCAAAGAGAAACGTCCCCAATAGGACATTATAAATTAAAAATAGTTCTTACTGTATTAAATAATGTACTAATTTCTTTTATTACCATAGTTAAAACTATAACCAAACCAGCTAGTGTAGTCATCATTGCTTGATCTTCTCTTCCCGCTCTAACCAATACTTGATGTAAAACCGCAACTAAAATACCTATAGCTGCTATTTTAAATAATAAATTAATATCCATATTTATTTTTCATTCCTTTCCCAAAGATAAGAATTTAATTAGAAATTATCATTATTCTTAAGTAATATGCAACAAAAATGTCCCAAACAGAAACGTCCCCAACAGGACACAGAACATTAGAACAATATTATTACAATTGCTAAACCTATAGTGGTTCCTAGTCTACTATATAGTTTTTCGTTTTTGGCTTTTTCTTCTTGTGCTTCTTTGATTTGTGTTTCTAAAAAGTTTTGTGTTATTTCTATTTGGCTAGTTTGTCCTTCTAAATCAGTTTGTCCTAATAGTTTTGATAGGGTTTTTATTACATACTTGTCTTCTTTCTTTAGATTTGTGATTGTTTCGTCTACAGCTTGTTCCCATGCTACATTTGCATTGTCACTTTTCATTTTTTGTTTTGCTGTTTCAAAAATTTTTCCTATATTTTTATTTGTATTTTGTGCTATTTCACCAAATATCTCTGGAATTGGCTCATATGTAAATTTTATTTTTGATTTAAATATGTTTAGTGCGTTTTTCATTTCTTCTAGTTCTGTTAAACGATATATATATTTTTTTGATAAACTTTTTCCAATCATGCTGCTTGATATCATAATTAGAAATAATATAAAATATTTTACAACTTGCATTTATATACTCCTTGTCCTTTTTATTATTATGTATTATATGCACCTTATTTTGTTTTAGAACTCTTTATTACAATTATCCTAAAAAAATTATTTTTTCTATTTGCTTTGTTTCTACCAAGCAATATACATCTTTATTATTTTTTATGTCTTCTAGTGTTTTTCCATGCATTGTAAATATCCCCTTAACTCCAGATGATATAGCTTCTCCGTATTGCTTGTACATCTTCTTTTGATCCTATTTCATCACAAGCAATTACTTCTGGAGCCATTGATCTAATTAACATTTTCATTCCTTTTGCTTTTGATATATTTTCTATTACATCTGTTCTTATTCCTATATCGTTTTGTGGTACTCCTCTATACATTGCAGCAATCTCTCCTCTTTCATCTACTACACAACAGTTTCTTCCTCTAAAGCTAATTTCTTCTATACCATTACTGATTTTCCTTAT
Organism: uncultured Clostridia bacterium; assembly: GCA_948875265.1. Classification (GTDB taxonomy): domain Bacteria; phylum Bacillota; class Clostridia; order TANB77; family CAG-508; genus CAG-269. The sequence continues at coordinate 17,307 of CAQRYF010000024.1, read as the reverse complement.
AGTATCTCTTAATATTGTTGTTTTTCCTTTTCCTGGCGGAGAAACAATAAGGGTATTATAAATTGTATCGTTTTCCTTATCTATAATCTGACCTAGTATTTTTTCACTGCAATTTAATATTTGTCTTGCTATTCTTATATTTAAACTAGTTATATATTTTAAATTTATTACTTTTTCATTTTCTACTACTGCTGTTCCAGTTATTCCAATTCTATGTCCTCCCTTTATAGTTATAAAACCTTCACATATTTGATTTTTATATGAATAAATTGAATTTTCACACATTTTCTCTAATGTTTGTAAAATTTCTGTCTGTGTAATTATATATTGGACTAATACATCTGCTTGCCTTAGCTTTAAAATTATTGGTTTTCCAATACGTATTCGTATTTCTTGTATATTTTCTTCTATTTGTCTATTTGAATCAAATGTATTTTTTAATACATTATACAAATTAATTGGGAAATATTTTAATATTTCATCTATATTACTCAACTTTGCTCATTCCTTTCTTCCAAAGGTTTGTTATAAAAAGTATAAATTTTTAGTACCTAAAAAAGACATACAATAATATTGTATGTCTTTTAGTTTAATTATAGAACTGTTAGACTATTATTTTTTATTTATAACTACTCTGTATATTCTTCCTGTATCTTGGTCTCTTTCAAATTCTACTCTATATTTATCTTCTGTACTTATTTCGCCTTTTAATAATGTTATATTTTGTTCTGTTGCTTCATATTCTTCACCATTAAAATTTATTTCTTCTATTGGTAATCTATCTTCATTCTCATTGTTTGATTTTATTACAGTAAATAATCCTTTTACTGTTACTCCCGCTTCATTTGTCCCTTCATACATTTCAAATTTTTCATTGAATGTTGATATTTCTACTTCACTTAAATTTTCTTGATTGTTAATTATATCTAATGCATTATTATATATTGATAGATTTGGTATCATATATTTGATAGGATTTTCATTTTCTTCTAATCCCAATTGCTCCATTTGTAATTTATTCACTTGAATAATTCTTTCTATCAATGCATTCATAAAGTTATTTATTTTATCTTTATCATAATTATTTAATATCATTGCATTTGAATTTGAGAATTCTTCTATATTAACACTTTGTACAAAATTAATATTATTATTAAAATTATATTTGTATTGTATATTATCTGTTTCTGATATTCCTAATTCATAATTTTCACTAATACTTTGCATTGATTGTAATCCACTATATTTTGCATTAAAATATAAATTTGCAGTTTCATTATCAATGTTTATATCAATTGATACACCATATTGTAAATCATTTCCTGTTTGTATTTTCTCTAATTGTAATTTTGCTTCATTTATTATTATTTGTAGTTTACTTACATTTTTATCTTTTATATAAACAATTATCTCTAACTTTTGATTATTAATTTCTGAGTTATTATCAATATCTTTAATCATATTATCTATGTCATTTTGAGTTATTTTTGATGAGTTTTTTTGTGCTTTTATATATTGATTTAATTTATCTAAAGTTAATTGGTCATTCTTTAGAGTTTCTAAAAAACTTTTTAAAACATTTTTTATTTCTTCTCCATTTAAAGTTAGTTTATAACCTTTTGCATCTCCTTCTTGAACTTTTGTAAAACTATTATTTTGTAATTGTTCATTTAAAAATTTAGTATATATTTCTTGTATATGTTTCTTATCTTCTTCACTTAACTCTACACTACTTATTTCTTGTAATTTTTCACTGTTTTTTGTGATTGAATCAGTAGTAATATTACTATTATTTTCTAATTCATCTATTTTATCATTTTCTACTGCAACATATTTACTTCCAACATATTTTGTTTGTAAACCTATAATATTTTCAATTTGTCTATAACTAAAAGGAAATTTTACCTTATCTGAGTAATTTAAACTAATATTTTGTTCTGACTTTGAATTTGGAGTATCAACATTTCCTGTAAAAGTTATATTAAAGTTATTTATATTGTCAAATTGATTTTGTCCGTTTTGTGTTTTTATATTTACACTAAAAAATCCTTCGTCTTCATATGGTGTATTATTTCTTTTTTCATAATATTGTTTCAATTCATTATTTATAAATCCTTTTTCACTATCTGCCATTTGAGCTATATATTTAAAAAACAATTCTTTATCACTTCTAAATATATCAGTAGCAAGATACATAAGTGCTACTCCTGACAGCAATATTATAATTATTGCTACTACTATCAATATAACTATTATTTTTTTATTTTTCTTTTGATTCATAACTTTCTCCTTTATATAACTTTAATTACATCTGAAATATTATATAATAAATAGATAAATAACATTTAATTGTCATTTATCTATTTTTTATTATTCTTCCCAATTATGATAAATATTTGCAACATCATCTAAATCTTCTAATTTTTCAATTAGACGTTCCATTTTCTCAATTCCTTTTTCATCTAGAGTAACAGTTGTTGTTGGTATCATTTGTACTTCAGCTTCTAAGAATTCTAATCCAGCTTCTTCTAACTTTTCACGAACATTTGAAAAATCAGATGGCTCTGTTGTAATTTCATATACTTCTTCTGAAACTTCAAAATCTTCTGCTCCAGCGTCTAAAGCAAGCATCATTAATTCTTCTTCATCCATACTTGTTGAAGCTCTTTCTATTACTATCATTCCTTTTTTATTAAACATATATGATACACATCCAGTTGTTCCTAAATTCCCTCCAGATTTATCAAATACATGTCTTACATCTGCTGCTGTTCTATTTTTATTATCTGTTGATGCTTCAACAATTACAGCAACTCCATTTGGTCCATATCCTTCATATACTATTTCTTCATAGTTTTCATTGCTTGTTGATGCTTTTTTAATAGCATTATTTATTGTATCATTTGGCATATTAGCAGCCTTACATTTTGCTATTACATTTTTTAACTTTGAATTTCCTGCTGGATCTGGTCCACCTTCTTTTACTGCTATTAATAATTCTCTTCCTAATTTTGTAAATATTTTTCCTCTTGCAGCATCTGCTTTTCCTTTTTTCGCTTGTATGTTGTGCCATTTACTATGTCCTGACATTGTTAATTCCTCCTTTAATTTTTCTTTTATTTAAGCCAGTTACAGGCTTTTCACATGTAATTTATCATTTAAAATTCTTTATTGATATTACTGGGTTTGCGGCTTGCATTTTTTAGTTTGTGCCAAAATTATCTTAAAATTCATTTTACAAATCACACTTGTACAAGTATAAATTGTATTTTTTGTTTTTCCTTATATATAATAGCACATCTTTTTCTCTTTGTGTAGTTTTTTTTATAGATTTCTATTTTTTTATTAACCGTACAATAATTTTTTGTAGTATTTTTTATATTATGTAACTTGGCTACTCCTGACATTAATTTATTTATTATGCAGCTACAATTTCTATATCTAAACTTGAAATAAATTCTTTTAGTTCCCTTATTATTTCTTCAAACTTAATATCATTTGCATATTTGTTCTTTTTAGCATATCCATTCCATAGATTTACAATTCTATCGTATGAAAATATTCCCTCTAAAATGTGTTCATAATCTTTTAAGTAGTCAAATGATTCTCTTTTATCAAATGTATTTTTTATTGATAACTTCAAAATATTAATATCAATAGTATCTTTAAATTCACTTAAAAACATATGTATATCGTAATAATCCTTCATTCTACTATTGTATTGTCCTCTTCTTAAAATAGTTTCAATTTTTTCTGCTATTATTGTTTCTGCATTATATGTATAAATTAATATCTTTTTATCTTCAAATAATGATGGGTAGCTATACTCTAACTCTTTTGGTATAACTGTATCTCCTGTAGAAATATCAATATCTAAATTTATTTTAAGATTTTCTAATTTTCCAATTAAATGATATTTATTTCCACCATATTCATCATCTTCTCTTATATCAGTTATATCAATCAATTCAAATTTTACACTATCTTTTAAATCAATACTTAATATTTCGTTCAAAACATTTATCATTCGTTCTTTAGAAATATTCAATCCCTTGATTGTTGTATCCATATCTCTTGTAGTTCTATTGTCAATTCCAAATAATGCAGATAATAATAAACCACCTTTTAATATGAAATTTTCTTGATATTTCGAAACTGAAATTCTTTCTAATATTCTTTCAAACATAAATCTTTGTAGTAGTTCATAATGATTTAATTTATATTTTTGCTCTAGTTCTTTTGACTTTTCTTTTAGCTCTTTATATTTTATCACTTAATTAATACCTCCATTATAGTAGTTAATTTTTCATATACATTAAAAACTTTAGCATACTCATCTAATAATTTCAAATTTTTATCTTTTGAATTAAAATAATTTTTTAAAATCTTATTATATAATTCTATATCATATTCATCTTGATTTTTTAACATATCACATATACATCTTTCTGCATTATATACTTTTATAGGATTGCCATATGGACTTATAATAGTAACTTTTCCTATATTTAATTTTTCTTCTGAAACATAATGAATCCTTACTTTTTCTCTAATACTTTTATGAAAATATGTTGTAACATCAATTTCATATGGTGCTCTTTCACTCAAATTTAACAAATGGAATGCCGTATTATATGAATAAATAACATTATTATAACGTTTTTGTAAAACATAATATTCATCTTCAATTAGCTCATTATCAATATATAAGCCTCTTGCTATTTTTCTAATTAATCCCTTTTCTATTAATCCAGGAATATATCTTCTTGGTATTCCATTTTGTTCAAATTCACTTGTTGTGATATATCCATTATTATTTTTTAAAACTTTTTTTATTTGTTTAACTTTCATATTACCCCCTTACAAACGTACTACAATTTTATCATTTTGTTGTACGTTTGTAAATATTATTTCTAAAATTGGTCAAATTTTAATTAAATATTTGTCAATTGATACTATATCGCCGCTCTAATACTTTTTATAATATTTTGACAATCATACCCATTTAATAAAAAACAACCATACTTAATAGATATTAAATTTCTATAAAATATGGTTTACCTCTTTATTATTATATTCTTTACATTATGCCATTTAGCTCTTAACAAAACATTGGTTATATAAATCTTCTGCTTCTTCATCATTTATATTTAACTTTTCTTTAAAATCTACTATTATTTTTTTGTTATTTTTCTCATAATAAAATTATTATTTAAGATTTCATCAATAATATCAACCTGCTCATCATTTCTTTTAGTTAATTCCTTCATTTTCTTTTTCTCTTTAATAAAATTAACTATATAATTTTTGTCAAAACATTTTTATAAATTTACAATTATTAAAATTGCCATAAGTGCTAAAAAAATTGCTGTAAAAATTGTATATAATATATTTTTAAAAATTTATCATCTACATACTGTTGTCTAAATTCGTTTTCCAGCACATATTGGACATAAGTTCTTAGCTACATATCTACTATATATTGTTCTTTCAAATTCATGACCTTTACTGCATCTCCACCATACCTTTTTTTCACTACATTTTGGAAATTCATTTAATTTTAAATCTCCATTTTTTGTTGGGTGCCATATATTAATTAATTCTGGTTTATATGTAAGGACATCATTAATTCCTGGCACTATTTTCTGATTAGAACAAACAGGACAATTTGTTCCGCCTTACTCTGTCAGATATCAATGTTTTCCAGCTATGTCCTTTTTTGCATCTCCACCATACACGTTTCTCACTTCCTCTAAACATCTCTTCTGGGTTTATTCCTTTATTTTTTTCATAATCCCATTCATTTAATAATTCTGGTCTTGCTGATACCATATCATTTTCACCTTTTATTAAAGCTTTCTTGTTGCAATATTTACATCCTCTTTCTTTTCTTCTAGCTATAGTCGCTTCCCATTCATGTCCTTTTTCACATTTCCACCATACTTTCTTTCCGCTACATATTGTAAATTGCGTAGGCTTTAAATCTCCATTTTTAGTAGGATGCCACTGTTTAGCTAGCTCTGGATTTATAGTTGCTAAATCATTAAATCCTGCTAAAACTTTTTTATTAGCACAAATGGGACAATTAGTTTTGTCTAAATATCTTTTATTAGGAGAAGTTTTCCACTCATGCCCTTTTTCACATTTCCACCATACTTTTCTATCGCTTCTAGCAGTAAGTTTTTCAGGTCTTAATGGAAAGTTTCTTTCTGTATTCCATTCTTTTAATAAATGAGGTGCTAAACATACTAAACTCTCTTCTAATTTTACTTTGCTATAGCTTTCTATTATTTTATAAATATCTCTATTAACATCTATTTTTACTTTATCTTTTACCTTAATAATTTCAAATAATTTTCTTATTACCCCAGAAAGATTTTCATAATTACCTATTTTATAATAAATTATATTTCCCTTCAAAGTAGGTTTTCTATACTTTACTTTATCTTCTTTAATTCTTATAATATTTATATTTCTTTCTCTTAATAATTTTTCTTTTTCTAATTCTTTTCTCCTTGCTTCTTTAGTGTTATGATAATATATACCATCATATTCTATGCCTAATTTTATTTCAGGAATATATATATCAATTTCATATTTTCTTTTTTCTTTATATCTATTGATAGCTGAAGGATATACTTGTTTGATATAATAATAAACACTTTGTTCTGGAAAAGATGTACCATGCATATTATAACAAACAGGGCATAATATATTGTTACCTCTACTATTAATAGCCTCTTTCCATTGATGATTATCTTCACATTTCCACCATACTCGTAATTTACTTTTTGGTCCTACCTTTGTAATATCAACATCTTTATTTTTCTCAAAATCCCATTGTTTTAACATTTCTGGTCTTAATGTTTCTAAATCATTATATCCTTTTTGTATCTTTCTACAAGAACAAATTGGACAATTACATCCACGTGTTCTAGAATTAATTTGTGCTTCCCATTCATGTCCATTTTTACATCTCCACCATACTTTTTTATTACAACCTCCTGTAACTTGTGATGGCAATAATCCTTCATTTTTTTCATAATTCCATTGTCCTGCCAACCATGGATATTTATACTCAAGACTTTCCTTTTCTAACTTTTTAATATTTTTCTCTTTTCTTTGTATTCTTTTTCTTTCTGCTTTTTCTACCTTTCTATTTATTATAAATTCTTGCTTACATTTTGGGCATGTTGGATTTCTTCTTATTGCATATATTGACCTCTCCCATTCATGTCCATTTCCACATTTCCACCACACCTTCTTCTGACTACAAGATGATAGCAAAAAAGGATCAACATCCTTGTTTTTCTCTTTGTTCCATATTTTTAATAAATTTGGTTCAAGAGTCATAACATCATTTACACCGTTTTTCTATTTTTACATGTGAACAATATGGACAACCATATCCATTATTTCTAGAAGCTATAGTAGCTTTCCATTCATGGCCTTTTTTACATTTCCACCATACGCATTTATTACTTCCTGCAGTGATTTGTGTAGGTTTTAATTCTTTATTTTTTTCATAATTCCACTGTTTTGCTAGTTTAGAATTAATAGTTTGTAAATCATTATAACCTTCTAACACTTTTCTATTAGAACAATATGGGCAACCATTTCCATCTTTTCTCTCATATAACCTCGCTTCCCACTCATGACCTTTCTCACATTTCCACCAAAATTTATATTTTCCAGCTGCAAATACCTCACTAGGTTTAATCCCATTATTTCTTTCATAATTCCATTGTTTTGCAATTTCAGGATGTGTAGTTTCTAAATCGTTATATCCCTTTAAAATTTTATGATTAGTACAATATGGACATTTAGTGCCTCTAACTCTATTTCCTATTTGTGCCATCCATTCATGTCCTTTTTCACATCTCCACCATACTTTTCTTTCGCTTCCATAAGTTACATCTGTTGGTTTAAGTTCTCCATTCTTTTCCCCATTCCATTCTTTTGATAACTCTGGGTGTGTTTTTTTTAGATTTTTCTCCATATAATTTCTCCCTTCTTCATTATCTAAAAACAACAAAAGACTAGATTAATCTAGTCTTTTGTTGTTTCAAAATAATATTTATTTTCTATATTTTATAATTCAAATATATTAACCTTTAACAATATTTTTGATATTTTACTTTTCTCATTTAATGATACATCCCAACTACTTCCTGTTATTGATCTTCCTTTTATGTATTCCTTAGTTGGATTTCCCAATATCTTAAATAATCTTTTTTGTAAATCTACCTTATTTGTATAAATTGATAATATCTTCTCATTATATAATATATTCATTGTTGTTTCTGTTTCTCTTTTATTTGGCTCTTTATATATTTTCTTCATATTAACATATCCATTTCTACATCTTTTTTATTAAAATATCACATTTTTCTATTAATATCAAATATTTGTGGTATTTTTTATATATTTTTTCTAATTTTAGCAACAAAAAATCCTTCATACAACTTATTTGGACATATACATACTGTTCCTTTTATCTTTGTAGGAAGAAGTGGCAAATCTTCCATTCCCTGTAATTCAATTGGTACAATTTCACAATTCAAATTATTTAACACTTTATTTATAATCTCTTCATTTTCTTGGGATAAAATTGAACAAGTAGAATATACCATTTCACTTTCAGGCTTTAGAATTGTTAAAGCTTTTTTTAATAAAGCTAACTGGCTTTTTACAGATTTATCAACAAGCTTCTTTGTAAATACTTTCTGTAAGTTTTTATCCTCAGCTTCTAAAGTTCCACTTCCACTACAAGGTGCATCTAATAATATCTGATTAAATGAGAAAAAATCATCTATGTTTCTCGCATCAGTTATCATTACATATGCATTAGCTCCTTGTTTTTCAATATTATATTTTAAACGTTCTGCTCTAATTTTGTTCATCTCACATGCTGTAATTGCTGCTTTATTATTTACAAGTGCTGCAATTTGTGTAGTTTTACCTCCTGGCGCTGCTGCCATATCTAATATATCCATTCCTTCTTTTGGATTTAATATTATAGGAGGTAACATTGAAGATAAACTTTGAAGATATATTTTCCCGTTTTGATATATTTCTAATTTTTCAATTTCTTTTTCAGAAACATTTTTTATAATAAATGCTTCTTCACTCCATTTCACTTTCTCATATTCTATTTTTTCGTTATTTAATATATCTTCTATTTCAACTATACTACTTTTTAATGTATTCACCCTAAAAGTTGTATATCTTTTTTGTTTATATCCTTCTAATATTTTATCCCTTATTTCTTCTCCATATTGTTCTTTTAATATCTCATTTAAAAATCCTGGAAAGTTATAATCCATATTTTTCTCCTTTTTTATTTATCATCATATATAGCTTACTATTAATTATTAGGCTAATTGTGGCCAAAACAAATAAACAAATAATAATATACGCCAAATCTAACTGTGTTAGCAATATTGAAAAAATCAAACTTATAATAGTGGCAAATATTCTTCTTGATAATTGTAAATATGAAATTGCTTTTTGATGGTTTTTTTGTTCGGTATTTTTTAATAATAAATCATTCATATATATATCAACCAAATCCCTTATTGCTAAAATAATATTAAATCCTAGTGTCATTATTATAAATTTAACCAATATTACAGAATCTAAAAAGCTTCCTAATAATATAAAAGCAAATGATACCATTGCCATTGTTGATAACAATAAGTTTACTTTATCTTTATATTTATCATATACCTTATTAAATATTAAATTTCCGAAGACTCTAGCAATACGTGATATTGCGATAATTCCTCCTAAATACATGGCTGTTAATTCTATATTAAAGTGTTTTTGTAAATTGTATTGTATAAACAATTGACTATTACTTTGTCCAATATTTATAGTTGCATATAATAACGCAAAAGAAATAAAAATAGTTATCATCAATTTAGATAATTTTATTTTTTCTTTCTTATTTATTGCATAACTTTTTTGCATATCGTCATTTACATCAAATATACAAAATGATAGTAAAAAGTTAATACAACAAATTCCTATACATAAATACATTGGCAGGTAATGATTAATAGCAAATATTCCTCCTGCTACAAACGCTATAATTGTTGTTATAATAGAATATAATAATTTGCTTCTACTTGAAAATTTTATATAATCTTCTTGCCTATTTAGATATTGCAAATTATTTTTCAATACAACTACTTCCATTTTCTTAAATATAAAAGCAGGTTGATATAACAAATATCCTATAATAGTTATAAAATAACTATTACCAAAAGTTATTAATATACTACTACCTAATAACATTATAGTCCCAATTCTAATAGACCTTACATTACCTATTTTTTGTATTATCTTTAAAGCTGGTATCTGCAATAAAATATAAAACACATTTGAAACAGTTGTTAAAAATGTTATTTGTGATGCAGAAAATCCCTTCACTACTGTAAAGAATAAAGAATTTATTGCAATAAAAAACATCAAATCATCTGATAATCCTATAAACCATGGAATAATACTATTACTTAACATTGCCTTTCTTTTCTTTAGTTTTTCGCCTTCCATTTTTTCTCTCCTTATATGTATTTTTCATATTATGTCTTATCTTATCATATTTTAAAGGAAAATCATAGTTTTTATTTAAAAGTTGCACTTTTATTTTTTTTTCTGTATAATATCTTTATAAATTTAAGCAAGAGGTGCATTTTAATGGAACATTGGACAATTGATGATTATAAAAACTTTACAAATGGAAATAAAAGAAAAAGTAAATATAGAGCTAACAAAGTTTCAATTGATGGTCATACTTTTGATAGTCAAAAAGAAGCTGATTATTATTGTGAACTAAAATTAAGATTACAAGGAAAAGAAATTAATGGTTTTTGTTTACAACCTACTTTTATCTTAGCACCAAAACTAAAATATAAGGCTGATTTCATTGTTTTTCATAAAGACAATTCAACTGAAATTATTGATGTAAAAGGTGTTAAAACAAAAGAATATATTGCTAAGAAAAAGGTTTTTGAAGATAAATTCAATTTGAAAATAACTGAAATTTAAAAAGGGCATCCCTTATAATAAAAGGGATACCTTTTTGTTATATTACTACTTAATTAAAAAATTCTATTTAGTCTATTTCTTTAATTCTTCTATTTCATCCTTGTTCAAACCTGTTATTTCTACTATTTCATCTATTGGAACCTTTCTATTTAATAACTTTTTAGCAACTTCTATCCCTTTATTTTTTTCTCCTTCCTTTTTCCCTTTTAATTCTATATTATACATGCTCACTTTTTGATTAAATTCTGCTTTTAGTATGGCTTCATATCTTTCTCGTTCTTCTTTATTGATACTCATTTCATCTAATATTTCTACTGCTTTTTTTACTTCTTTATTCTCTTTTTCAGCCATTTCTATCTTTTCCTCCCCTCCCGCTAGTAACCATAGCCATTGGTTTATTCTAGCTTTTGTATCTGGATTTTTCTTTTTGAACTTTTTTAATTCTATAAAATGCATTTCTATGTATTTAGTTGCTATTTCTTCTTCTGTTTTATATCCCATATCTACATATGATTCCTTGCTTGTTTTTTCAAATTTCATTCTTGCAATATTATGATAACTATTTCTTTTATAATAATTAAAGTTTAATATATTAATCACAATTGATTTCTTTAAATTTGAATAATTTTCTCCTTTTTGTAATTGGTTTGCTATCATTTTCCCCATATATGTTGTACTTCTTACATCCATATTATACTCATTTTCCATTTGCATTTCTACATCTACAATAGTATTTTTATTTATTTGTACTTTAATATCTAAAACACCTAATTTTTCATTAATATCAGTTTTTGGTAGTTCTGGATTTTGTACCTCTATTTTTTCTATTTTTATTTCTAGTATTGCTTCTAGAAAGTCCTTTAGTATACTTTCATTTCCCTCTTGTGCAAATATTCTTTTAAAAACATAATCATTAGTTAATGGTAATCTTTCTATATTTTTAGTTGTTACATTTGTCATTAATACCTTCCTTTCTATTTTACCAAAAAGGAACTATAAATTCAACCAATTTGGTAAAATTTATTATTTAGTTTTGTTTTTTGATTTTTCTAGAATTAATTTTTTGAAATAATTAAAACTTATTTAATATTGATACAAATTATTAGAGCTCTTTTTATTTGAATAAATATTGTAAAATATATTAACAAATTCCTATAATATTTTCAAGTACTTTTTTATATATTTTTTGGCTTTTCATCGCAAATTTCTACAAACTTCTACAAATCCATAAATAAAAGTTGTCAAAAAGGATTATCCCTTTGGCAACTTCTAAATCTATACTTTCTGAATAATTTTCATTTCTTCATTTCTTTTTATTTTCTTTGTTGTTGTTTTTATAAGTTCTTTATCTGTTAAAATCATGTTTTTAATATATTTATATGGTGGAAATGTCTTATTTATTTCTTTTACTTTTTCCCATATAACTTTTTCTAATTCTTCTTTTTGTATATTAGGATATTCTTTGTTTACATATTCTTTGTTATAAACTATTTTTACTGAAAGTTTTATGTCATTTTTATCTTTATTATCAGGTAATCCAAATACCATACACTCTTCTACTTCATCTAGCCTATTTATTAATATTTCTAGCTCTTCTGGAAATACTTTTTTACCATTTTTTAATACAATCATATCTTTCTTTCTTCCAGTTATAAATATATATCCTTGTTTATCCATATATCCTAAGTCTCCAGTATAAAACCATCCATCTTTTAATACTTGTTTTGTAGCTTCTGCATTTTCATAATATCCAAGCATTACATTAGGACCTTTTACTTTAAGTTCTCCTATTCCATTTTTATCCTTATTCTCAAATTCAACTATTACATTTTCCATAGGAATTCCAATAGAACCATATTTTACTTTCTTATAATTTTCTGCTGCTATAACTGGAGATGTTTCTGTTAATCCATAACCTTGAACTAAATCTATTCCTAACTCATTAAATCCCTTAGCAACTCTTTTATCTAATGGCGCTCCTCCTGAGATAACAAATCTCATATGTCCACCTAGTTCATCTATTATTGATTTGAATAATTTTCTTCTTATATCAATACCAAATTTAAGTAAAATATTACTTATTTTTTTTGCTATATTTACAATTTTAGTTTTTCCTTGTTTCTTTATCCCTTGTTCTACTTTTTTATATATGGCTTCTACAAGTAAAGGTACTCCTACAAATAAAGTTACTTTATATTCTTTTAAATTCTGAGCTACATATCTTAATCCATCTGGAAATGCTGTTTTCACTCCACAAGCTAACATCACAATTAATGCCGTTGAACCAAATATATGATGGAATGGTAAAAAAGCTAAATTTGTATCTGTCTCAAATATCCCTTCTACTAATTGCATTGAATATATATTTGACGCTATATTATTTTGTGATAACATTACAGATTTTGATTTTGATGTAGTTCCTGATGTAAATAATAATATATTCATTTTATATGAATCAATTTTAGTATCTATATATTCATTATTTCCTAATTCTAATAATTCTTTACCTTCTTGTATTAATCCTCTTATATCTTTATAATTCTCCATTTGGCTCATACAAATATATTCTTGTAATTTTGTATTATCTCTTGATTTAATTTCCTCTATATTATCTATATATTTTTCATCAAATACAACAACATCTGCTTTACTTCTTATTAAACAACTCTCTAATTCATCTACTTGTAATTCTTTATCTAAAGGAACAGATACAATTCCACCTAAAAGATTAGCTAAATGGGTAACAGTCCACTCATATCTATTTCTTCCCACAATTGCTATTCTTTTATCTTTATATCCCAATTCAAACAATTTTGTACCTAACGCATTTATCTCTTCTAATAGTCTTTTATATGATACATCTTCATATTCTACATTTTTATCTGTTTTATGCTTTATAACAAAAGCTGTATTATCTCCATATTTCTTGGCCGAATTATAAATTATCTCTTTTATATTTTCAAATTCAGTTGCTTCAAAGTACTTTTCTTGTTCCATATCAACTCTCCTCTTATCTAGTATTCGATACTAGATTATCATATAATAAATAACATGTCAAGTAGTTGACTAACCCTTCTAAAAATGTTATCATCTTTATATGAGGTGATTTTGTGAGTAATACAGCAATTAATAAAAAAGAAGAAATTAAAAATCTTCACATTCCAAGATGGGAAGAAATTCCTAATATTGATTTATACATTGACCAAGTTGTTTCTTTATTAGAAAACTCCTTATCTAATTATATAAAAAATGATAATGAAAAAGAAGATAAAATTATAACAAAAACTATGATTAATAACTATGTAAAACATGGTGTTATTAATCCTCCTATCAACAAAAAATATAACAAAGAACATATTGCATACTTATTTGTGATTTTTATTCTAAAACAAATCTATAGCATGGAAGAAATAAAGAAACTAATAACTCTGGGACTAGACACTTCTCCCATTGATCAAGCATATAACAGATTTTGTGCAGAATTAGAAAAAGCAATTAAAATGACCTTTAGTGGTGATAGTTATATAAAAAACGACAGACTTTCTCAAGAACAATATATCTTAAGAAACGTTGTTCAATCCTTTGCAAATAAATTATATGTACAAAAAATATATTTAAAAAACTAATGTTCCTTTGTATCCTTTTGGGTGTCCTTTTGGGGACGTTTCTCAATGGGACATATTTACTTTATATTGCCAAAATGAGCAAAGGGAGAACGATTTAGTTAAGTACACTAAATAATTCTCCCCATAAAAAAGCTTATTTTAATATTTAAGCTGATATTTTTCTATTTCAGTTACCATTTTAGATGATACACATAATGTATCTCCATTTTAGGCGAAAGTCAACAAAATAAAAGAATTTTTGTTGAAAAATATCGAATTTATTGTTATAATTCCAATGAGGTGAAGCATGAAAATAGAAAATATAAATTTAGATAATATTAAAGTTGTAAATGATATTGTATTATAGGTGGTAAGATGAATTATAAAAAAGAATATAAAAAATATTTAATTTCTTCAACATTAGATACTGCTAACAATAGAATAGCAAGTACTTCTTTTATTTCTGCATTTGCTATATATTTAGGATTATCAGATTTAGCAATAGGAATATATGCAGTTTTAGATACAATGACTAATATAATTCAAGTTTTTGCTGCACCATTATTTTCTAGAATTGGACAATCTAAAAAGGTGGTATTAACTAATTATTCAATATACAGAATTTCTTCTGTTTCCATGGCACTTATACCTTTTTTATCAAGTGATATAAGTATTAGGACTATATTGTTTTTTATATTAGCAACAATTTATGCAATTACTGGAGAAATGGGATATATAACTTTTGTTAATTGGAGAATGACTTTAATAAAGAAAGAAGATAGACCTAAATTTGCTGCAAAAAGAAATTTTTTAAAAAACACCGTGGTATTGGCATTTAGTTTAATTATGGGAGTTATTCTTGACAGATTTACAGCATCTGGATATGAATTATATGGATTTATGATATTATTTACAATAGTATTTATCATTGCATTTATAGATATTACAATAAGAATAAAAACATATAAACCAGATGTAATCCAAGAAAAAATTAGTGTAAAAGATAATTTAATTATACCAGCAAAGGACAAGAAATTTAGAAATGTACTTATAACAGGAGGATTGAATAGATTTGCTTATGGGATTGGAACAATGTATCTGAATGTTTTCTTGTTAAGATACCCAAATGTTGGTTATCTATATTACAGTATACTAAATATATTAGTTAATCTATCAGAGGCTTTTTCAAGTAAATATTGGGGAAATAAATCTAAAAATAGAAATTGGTCAAAAATCATATTGCCTATGTGTATAATATTTATCATTGTATTTACAATATTATTATTTTTTAATAATAAGCAACTATTGTATTTATTACCTATAATATATATTCTTATGGGATTTGGCAATGCTTCTTATGAAATGTACGACCATATAGCAATATACGAAAATGCAAAGGACAAACTACAAACTTCTTATGTAACGTTTGAAAGATTTATTGAGGGAATAGTGACTATGATACTTCCATTGCTTTCATATACAGTTTTTAAAGAAAGCAGTAATGCAATAAAAGTTACCTTTGCAATTGCAATATTTAGTTATATAATCTTATTTATATATTATAAATTAAAATGCAAAGAAACAAAAAATACTTTATAAAATTATTAGAGCAGAGATTTATTTATACTCTGCTCTATGTAGCTTTATCGTGATAATTTCTTAAAATTCCCCTTATTGTCAAACATCTCAATTTTTTCAATACTATTGCTATCATGTAAAATAACATATTGTTCTTTAGCAATGGCATTTAATTTTTCTAATCTATCCTTTTGTCCCAAACCATCTTTTATCATTTGAGCATTTAGATTCTCAAGATTTACCAAAATCACTAACTGAAGAATATTTGCATAATCTCGCATATTTCCATCTAAAGTAGGATTATTGTCTTTCCATTCTTTTGCAGTCATACCAAATAATGCAACATTTAAAATATCTGCTTCATTAGCATATACATATAGTTTTTGTTTTTCGGTTAATGTAGGAACAAGATTTGCTTTTATGCTATCAGTATGTATTCTATAATTTGTTTTTGCAAGTTCTCGTCTAACTGACCAATCAATTTTGTTTTGATAGCTCTCATTTTGTTTCAATCTTTCAAATTCTTTTATTAAATGTAATTTAAATGCTGAGTCTATCCAAGAAGCAAATTCGAGAGCTATATCTGGATGTGCAAAAGTACCACCATCATATTTTCCTCTTTTTGAGATAAAACCAATTGCATTTGTTTCTTTAATCCATCTAGATGGACTCATTGTAAATGATTGAGTAGCAGAGTCATTTTTAAACTCGCGGGATTCCGCTAGTTTAAAATTAGGATTTGAAAGCTCTTCCCATAAGCAATAAAAGTCAAAAGAACTTTTATTACTCATCCATTTTATAATAACATCTCCAGGAGTCAATGGATTTTTATATCTTGCTAAATCAGTTAATGAAATATAATCTATATCTCCAACTCTCATAACATTTACTAAATTATCTTTTACGTTCATTTGTGTTTTTATAAGTTGTTTCTTAATAAATATCACTTCCAATCTCTGTAAACTTTGCATATATTTTAAAACAATTGTTTGTATATGTCAAGTAGAGATCTAAATATATGTGATTAACTTATGATAAAATCACCCTAAGAGAATATCTGATGAAAAGTTCA
>CAQRYF010000023.1 GCA_948875265.1 uncultured Clostridia bacterium | reverse complement strand
ATAATATTTTCTTATATAATAATGTAATATAAAAACGAATATTTTTTAAATCCAAACATATAATTAAACTAGTTTTAACTTGGAGGTTTTTTTATGTTCTTTGTATTTAATAAACAAAAAATATATGCTTATTTAGTATCAGTTGTTACTGTAATTTTATTATTTTGTATAGCAAGTAGTATAAATACAACAGGAAATACAATTCAGACATCATCTAATATAAATCAAAAACTATTGCCAATATATAATGTACAAACAGAAGAAAAGAAAGTAGCATTTACAATGAATTGTGCATGGAATGCAGATGATATAGATAGTATTTTAGAAACTTTAAATAATAATAATACAAAAATAACATTTTTCATGGTAGGAGATTGGATAGAAAAATATCCAGAAGCAGTTAAAAAAATATATGAATCTGGAAATGAGATAGCAAGTCATAGTGATACACATCCTCATGTAAACAATTTAAGTTATGATGAAAATATAGAAGAAATCGAAAAAAGTAATGATAAAATTGAAAAAGCAACAGGAAGTAGAACAAAAATATATAGAGCACCTTATGGAGAATATAATGATACTGTAATTAAAGCTGCACAAGATAAAGAATATTTTTGCATACAATGGAATTTAGATACTTTAGATTATACAGGACTTACAGGAAGTGAAATGTGGAATAGATTAGATAGTAAACTAAAATCAGGAGATATAATATTAAGTCATAATGGGACTAAGCATACAGCAGACAGTTTAGATATGTTGATTAAAAATATAAAATCGAAAGGATTTGAAGTAGTTAAAGTATCAGAATTAATATATAAAGAAAACTATACAATAAATAATAATGGAACACAAATGAAAAAATAAACAATGTATAAAATTACCAATAAAGGAAATAATATAAACATAAGAAAATGAGGGGAAATAACATGTCTTTTATTGGTATTATTTCAGATAATAAAAGTTTTGAAAACATAAGAAAAAAGATATTAGAAAATATAAAAGATAGTAAATTAAATATAATTAATATAAATAGACAAAGTATTGAAAATATCCAAAATATAAAATTCAAAATAATAGTTATAGATAATAATTTAGAGAAATTCAAGAACCAAAAAAGTACTTTACAAAAAATATGTAAAAATACTCAATATATAATATTAAATACAGATATTCATTTAAAGATGGAGATATTGCAAAATGAAAAAGTAAATATTATAACATATGGATTAAACCAAAAAGCAACTATAACAATGTCTAGTATTAAAGAAACAGATATATTAATATCTTTACAACGAAATATAGAAAATATAAAAAAAGAAGTAATAGAGGTAGAAGAAAAACATATAAAATTAAATGAGAAAGATAAATTAAAATCTTATGAAATTTTAATAATATATACAATATTGATAATATATGGGTATAAAATAATCAATCAAATATAGGAAAAATCTAACTTTTTTGAATAAAATTAACTTTTTATGTAGACAAACCCAAAAAAATAGTGTATAATGTTAACTGTAAGTTAATAAGAAGCGTAAAGAAAAATATACAATTAAGTTGTCTTTGTAAAATAAATCACAGATAACTTATGCAAAATCACAAAATGATTTTGTAGACCGATGAAAAGATTAAAAATAGGGAGGAAAAAGAATTGGATACAAATTATTTAGAAAACAACTATTTAACATTAGTTGGAAAAGTTACAGGAGAAAAAAAATTCAGTCATGAAATTTATGGAGAAAGATTTTACATTTTTAACTTATCTATACCACGTTTAAGCGGTAATGCAGATATTATACCAATTACAGTTTCTGAAAGATTATTAAATGAAGAAACTTTAACAGAAGGTAGAAAATTATTAGTAAAAGGACAATTTAGATCATATAATAGCTATGAAAATGAAAAAAATAGACTAATATTAACAGTATTTGCTAAAGACATAATGGAAGTTGAAGAAAATGAAGTAGAAGAAGAAAATGAAATAGTAAAAAAAGATATAATAACAAACGAAGTTGTTTTAGTGGGATATATATGTAAGAAGCCTATATATAGACAGACACCATTTGGAAGAGAAATATCTGATATATTACTTGCAGTAAATAGAGCATATAATAAATCAGACTATATACCATGTATTGCATGGGGAAGAAATGCAAGATTTTGTCAAAATCTAGATGTAGGAGCACAAGTAAAAGTAGTAGGAAGAGTTCAATCAAGAACATATGAGAAGAAGTTTGAAGATGGAACTTCTGAAACAAGAGTTGCATATGAAGTTTCAGTTGGAAGCTTAGAAGTTATTGAAGAAAAAGATAATGAAAAAGAAGAAATATCAGAAGATAAAGAAGCAGTATAATAAAATATATTAAATATATTAAAAAAGTTTCAAAGGACTAGTCTTTTGAAACTTTTTTTGATATAATTTGAAAAACATAAGTTAAGAAAGGGAAATACATTAATGAAGAAAAAAGATATAAAAGAAAAAGACAAAAAAACAAAAAGTAAATTAAGTGCAACTACTAAATTTACAATATTAGCTATTATTTTAATTGCTATATTCTCTATAGCACTAACACCTGTTACATTACAAAATGATACATTTTATACTATCAAAATAGGAGAGCATATAACGTCATATGGAATTGATATGAAAGATCCATTTTCATGGCATGAAGAATTATCATATACATATCCTCATTGGGGATATGATGTAATAACATATAATATATATAATAATTTTGGAATGCAAGGAATATATATAGCAACATGTATCTTATCAGCAATATTAGGTATAAGTATTTATTTAGTAAATACAAAACTTGCAAAAAACCAAATAATTTCATTTATTATAACAATAGGTGCAATGTATATGCTAAGAGGATATATTGCAGCAAGAGCACAATTAGTAACTTTTATATTATTTATATTAACAATATTCTTAATAGAGAAATTTATAGAAACTAAGAAAAAGAGATATGCAATAGGATTAATTGTAATACCAATAGCAATTGCAAATCTACACTTAGCAGTATTTCCATTTTATTTTGTATTATATTTACCATATATAGCAGAATATATAATTGCAATACTAGGAGAAATCATAATATATAGAAAAATAGAAGTAGGAAAGCTGAAACATAAGATTAAGAAACTAGCAAAGACATCTGGCAACGAAGAAAAGATACAAGAACTAGAAAAGAGATTAAGAGAATTAGAAGATAAAATAGATAAAATAAAAATAAAAAGAACAAAAGAATTACAAAATCCATATAAAATAAGATTAACCAAAAATGATAATGTAAAATGGTTAATAATAATCATGATAATATGTATTTTTACAGGATTATTAACACCACTTGGGACAACACCATACACATATCTAGTAAAAACAATGCAAGGAAATACAACGCAAAATATAAATGAACATCTACCTATGACAATTTCTAGTGAAACAGAAGTGATTTGTACATTAATAATATTTGTAGCAGTTCTATTTTTTACGAAAATAAAAATCAAATTAAGTGATTTATTTATGATAGGAGGATTATGCTATTTAATGCTAGCTTCTAGAAGACAAGTTACAATGTTTGTCTTAATAGGAAGTGTAATATTAAATAGAATAATAATAGAGTTA
This sequence comes from uncultured Clostridia bacterium, assembly GCA_948875265.1. GTDB lineage: Bacteria > Bacillota > Clostridia > TANB77 > CAG-508 > CAG-269. The sequence continues at coordinate 19,166 of CAQRYF010000023.1, read as the reverse complement.
ATTAATTTATACAATTACAATAAAGGGACACTTGAAAAATTAACAAAGAAAATTACTACAAAAGTAGGAATTGTTATAACTACAATATTAATATTAGCCTTAAGTTATCATATAGCAAAAGATAAAATAGATGATAAATATATTGATAAAACTACCTATCCAGTAGAAGCATGTGATTATATACTAAATAATATTGATTTAGGACAAGCTAGATTTTACAATGAATATAATTATGGAAGTTATATGATTTTCAGAGGAATACCAGTATTTATAGATTCAAGAGCAGATTTATATGCTCCAGAATTTAGTGGTAAGAAAGATGACATATTCATGGATTTTATAGAAACATCAGGAATAGCAAAATTCTATGAAGATATATTTGATAAATATGACATAACACATGCAATAATGTATAAGAATTCAAAGATAAATATGATAATAAGTAAAACAAAAGATTCAAACTATGAAAAATTATATGAAGATGATTATTTTGTTGTTTATAAAAGACTAAATGTATAAATTAAAAATGAAAGTGAGTATAATTATGGAAGAAAAAGAATCAAAAGCAGTCATAAAGAAAGAGACAAAAAGTAGGGTAAAAAAGGAATATCTAATATTATCTATAATTGTTATTTTAATAATACTAGTAGATCAAATTAGCAAAATATATATAAATAACATAGGAGAAGTAAAAGTTATTGAAGGAATTCTAAAATTTAATATTACCCAAAACACTAGTGCAGCATATGGTATTGGATCAAGCTCAACTATAATGTATGTAATAACTAATTTGGTGATTTTAAGTGTAATATTTAAGTTTATTACAACACAAAATGAATTCATTGATAATAAGTTAAAGGTATTCTTAAGTCTAATATTTGCAGGAGGAATAGCAAATGTAATAGACAGAATATTTAGAGGATATGTTATAGAATTTATAGATTTTAGAGAATTAATAAATCTTCCAGTATTAAACATAGCAGATATATCTGTAATAATTGGATGGGTAGCCGTTGCAGCTATATTTGCATCATTTACAGTAAATGAATTTAGAAACAACAAAAATAAGCAAGATAAAATAGAAATAAAAGATGAAGACAAAAAGAAGGATTAAAAAATGAGAAAAATAATAGTAAGTAAAGAAGAAAATAATAATAGAATAGATATGTACTTATCAAAAAAATATGAAGATATTTCAAGAGTGGCTATTCAAAGATTAATTGAAGAAGAAAAAATATTAGTCAATGGAAGAAAAACAAAATCATCATACAAGGTTAAAGAAAATGATAACATAACAATAGAAGAAGAAAAACCAAAGGAGATAGCTTTAAAAGCACAAGACATACCAGTTGAAGTAATCTATGAAGATAAAGATATTATAGTAGTAAATAAACCAAAAGGATTAGTAGTGCATCCAGCAAATGGAAACCCAGATGGAACATTAGTAAATGCCATAATGTCGATTTGTAAAGATTCATTATCAGGAATTGGAGGAGAAATAAGACCTGGAATTGTACACAGAATCGATAAAGACACATCAGGAATATTAGTAATTGCAAAAAATGATAAAGCACATATAAACTTAAGTGAACAAATAAAGAAACATGAAGTAAAAAAAGTATATATTGCATTAGTAAGAGGAATTGTAAAAGAAAACGAAGCAACAATAAAAATGCCAATTGGAAGAAGTACAAAAGACAGAAAAAAAATGGCAGTAACAGAAAAAGGAAAAGAAGCAATTACACATTTTAAAGTATTAAAAAGATATCCAGAAGACAATTGTACACTATTAGAAGTTAGAATAGAAACAGGGAGAACACATCAAATTAGAGTACATTTAGCACAAATAGGATATCCAATTATAGGAGACACAACATATTCAAGTGGAAAAAATAAATGGGGAATAGAAGGCCAATGTCTGCATGCAAAAACTTTAGAATTCAAACACCCAACAACAGGAAAACTAATACATTTAGAAGCTGAATTGCCACAATATTTTAAAGATATAATTTAGTGGGACAAAGGAGAGGAATGGGAAAATTGAGATTACAAAAGTATCTAGCAGAGGCAGGGATTGCATCTAGAAGGAAATCAGAAGAATTAATAGTTAGAGGAAAAGTGAAAGTGAATGGTAATGTTGTTACAGAACTGGGAATTAAAGTTGAGCCTAATATGGATAAGATAGAGTATAATGGTAAGGAAGTAAAAATTCAAGATGAGTATGTATATATTTTACTAAATAAACCTATTGGGTATGTAACGACAGCAAGAGATCAGTTTAATCGTGACTCTGTATTAGATTTGGTAAAGACTAATAAGAGATTAGTACCAGTAGGAAGATTAGATATGTATACCTCTGGAGCTTTAATACTTACAAATGATGGTGACTTTGTATATAAAGTAACTCATCCAAAGCATGAAATAAATAAGACATATACTGTTACTATAAAAGGAATAGTTAACAATGAGGAAGTTGAAAAACTAAGACAGGGAGTAAAGATAGAAGATTATACAACAAAGCCAGCTAAGGTTAAAATATTAAAAACGGATGAAGAAAGAAATCAATCTAGATTAGAAATTACAATCCATGAGGGTAAAAATAGACAGGTAAGAAAAATGTGTGAGGCAATTGGACATAAAGTTCTTGCATTACATAGAAGTAAAATAGCTGGTATTGGGGTAAAAGATATACCTCTTGGAAAATGGAGATATTTAACGAAAAAGGAAGTTGAAATCATTAAGAAGTAAAAAAATAATATTTTAATAGTTATAATAATGAATAAAAATCATAAAAAATATTTACAAGTTTTGTAAAAAAATATATAATAGGATAAACATAAGAAAAAGGAGAAAAACAAATGAATACATTTAAATTTGTACCTGAAGGTTGGAATAACGAAGTTACAAAATTAGACACAAAAAACATAAATGAATATATAAAAACAAAAGAGACTTTACAAGGAATTGTAAAAGAATGTGATGAGAAATATAATTTACATATAAATATTGGAAATGGTATAACAGGAATAATACCAAGAGACGAAGTAGAATGCATAAACATAGAAGAAAGTGGATTACCAAAAACAAATTTATGTACAGGGAAGGTTCATAAATTTGTACAATTTAAAATAAAAAGACTAGATGAAAACAATACAGCGATATTATCTAGAAAAGAAGTACAAAATGAAGCATTAAATTGGATAAAGACAGACTTAGAAGTTGGAGAAAAGGTAACAGGAATAGTAAAAAATATAAAACCATATGGAGCTTTTATAGAAATTGGTGGAGGAGTGGTTGGATTAGCACATATTGAAGATTTATCAATTGCTAGAATAAAAACCCCTTTTGAAAGACTAAAAATTGGACAAAAAGTGAATGTTATGGTAAAATCTATAAATAAAGAACAAGGAAAAGTAATTTTATCATATAAAGAAATGCTAGGTTCATGGGAAGAAAATGCTGAAAAATTCATACCTGGAACTAAAGTAAAGGGAATTGTAAGGGAAACAGAAAAAAACAAAAATGGTATTTTTATAGAATTAACACCTAATTTAGTAGGAATGGCTGAATATAAAGATGGACTAGAATATGGGCAAAATGTAGATGTTTATATAAAAAAGATAGATTCTCAAAAAAGAAAAGTAAAATTACTTATTGTTTAGTTTGAAAAATTTAAAGTATAGATATTTCTATATTAAAAGGAGGAATTAAAATGGTTCAAGATAACCAAATTAAAGCACAGATATCACCTTTTGCAATCAGAGAAGGAGAAATTAAAACTTTTGATGGAAAAGATGGATATGTGTCTATGAATCAAATTGTTCATAAGATAAATATAGGTCATATAAATGAGATTCATTTTGCAATATTAGATTTAGTAAATGAGTTTGAATTTATAACATCAAGACAATTATATCAAATGCTTGAAATAAAAGGATTTGATCCAAAGTCTCAAGATAAGTTAAACAATAAATTAGACCAATTAGTAAAATCAAAAATATTAACAAGATATTATTTTACATCAGATGAAGGCAAAGGAATTTATAGAATTTATTGTCTAGAAAAAATGGGTAAATATTTATTAAATTCAAAAGAAATTGAATGTAAATGGCAACCATCTGATAATACAAAACCAGTTCCAATGATAAAGAAGAGATTAGCTGGAAATCAAACTTTAATTGCTTATTTAAGAAAAGTAAAAGCATTTGATAGCTATACAGTAAAACCAGCTATAACAGCTAAAATAGCAGGAAAAGTATTTAAAGCAACAGGAGGAGCGGTAAAACTTACAAAAAATAAGAAATCAATTCAATTTGTTTTTGAAGTAATAAGAAGAGAACAAGATTGGGAAAAGAAAACAGTAGAAAAAATGAGATTTTATAAAGAATTTTACGAGAATTTTGTTCCAGGAGATTCTGGATTTTCAGGATTACCACAATTAATATTAATTTGTGAAGATGAAAAACATATGGCAGAAACATTTAAACAAATAGTAACAAATGAGGTTGAAATACCACAAATAAAATTATATTTTACAACTGATTTAAGACAAAATGAAGAAACACTAGAAAATACTCTAGTAGAATTTAAATTAGTCGATGGTAAATATAAAATGGGAAATGTAGAATTAAAATTATTAGGAATGTAAAGCAAGTTGCCAAAAGGGAGTATAAAGCTAGCCTTTTGGCAAATTTTTATTTTATACTATATTTATTCAGATAAATGCATTGCTTAAGATAAAAGAATATGATATACTGTTTAACATAAATTGGTAGATGTGTTTGAGTGAAAATATCAATTTATAACTATAAATAGTAGGAGGAAGGTAGTATGCGGGCAGAAACAATGAATGAACTTGTGAGGTTTTTAAAAGATAGAAATGTCATAGAAAAATTAGCAAGTGCAGAAAATAAAGCTGAAGTTTTCGAAAATGAGGAAAAAGTTTTAGGTGGAAAACTAGATGATTTTAGAGAACTAATGAAGGATAGAAAAAAGTTAGGATATGCATATACTTTCTATAAAGGAGAATATCAGATTCTTCCTAAGAATGTTCTGGAAATTTGTCTTATTTGTATTATGATAAACATTGAAGATTATAAAATGTTTGAAGAATATACAGACATACCAGGATGTTTAAGAAAAGTAGAGGGTAAATGGGCATATATTGCAGCGAATATAGCGTATTGCATAGGAGAGAATGATGAAGGAGATTTGTTCTCAAATTATAGCAAAGAAGAATTGTTAAAGAGATTCTTTTATAAGTAATCCTTAGCTCAAACACAACAACACCGAAGAAAGAAGGTTTTAGGTAATTCCTAGAACCTTCTTAGCTTTTATAATATCTTCATCAGTTGCATTTCTTACATTTTCTAATTCATATTGGCTACCTAGATTTTTCCATTTATATTTTCCCATATCATGATAAGGAAGAAGTTCTATTTTTTCAACGGTTTTCAAAGTTGAAATAAATTTTTTTAGTTTTAACAAATCCTGTTCATCGTCAGTATAGCCAGGAATAAGAACTTGTCTTATCCAAATAGGAATGTTGTTATCACTCAAATATTTTGCAAATTCTAATTCTAATTTATTAGATTTTCCAACTAAGTTTTTGCACTTTTCATCATTAATATGTTTAATATCGAGTAATACTAAATCAGTTAAACTTAAAACCAACTTTATATCATCAGATAAAGCAAGCATTCCAGAAGTATCAATACAAGTATGAATATTTTCTTCTTTTAACTTAGTGAAAAGCTCAACTAAAAATTTAGCCTGTAAAAGAGGTTCGCCTCCTGTAACAGTGACACCGCCGATTTGGATAAATATAATTTTTATATCTTATAATTTTGTTAAAAATATCATCTAATGATTTATAATCACCTGTATTTATGTCCCATGTATCGCGATTATGGCAATATTTACACTTCAAATGGCAACCTTGTAAGAAAAGCACAAATCTAATACCAGGGCCATCGACAGCTCCAAAAGATTCTATTGAATGAACTTTTGCATAATATCTTATATCTTTTTCTTCCATTTATGCATCTCCTTTAAGAAATTAAGACGAAGGATGATTTTTTCCTCCGTCCCTAAAATCATTAAATTCTTTCATGTATTGTTCTGTTTATTACATCTAGTTGTTGTTCTCTTGTTAATTTTGTAAAGTGTACAGCATATCCTGAAACTCTTATTGTTAATTGTGGATATTTTTCTGGATGTTCCATTGCGTCTTCTAATAGTTTACGGTCAAAGACGTTTACATTTATATGATGTCCAGTTTGTGCAAAATAGCCGTCTAACATGTTTACTAAGTTTGTTATTCTTGCTTCTTCATCTTTTCCAAGTGTTCCAGGTGTTATTGAAAATGTATATGATATTCCATCTTCTGCTGAGTTAAATGGTAATTTTGCTATTGAATTCATAACTGCTAAAGCTCCATTTGTATCTCTTCCATGTATAGGATTTGCACCAGGTCCAAATGGACTGCCTGATTTTCTTCCGTCAGGTGTATTTCCAGTTGCTTTACCATATACAACATTTGATGTTATTGTTAAGATTGATAATGTATGTTTTGAATTTCTATAAGTTTGATGTTTTCTTAATTTGTTCATAAATATTTTTACAACATTAACAGCTATATTATCAACTCTATCATCATCATTTCCAAATGTAGGAAAGTCTCCTTGGATTTCATAATCAACTGCTAGACCAGTTTCATCTCTTATAACTTTTACTTTAGCGTATTTGATAGCTGATAAAGAGTCTGCAACTACAGATAGACCTGCTATTCCACATGCCATAGTTCTTAAAATCTCTCTATCATGTAATGCCATTTCAATTGCTTCATATGAATATTTATCATGCATATAATGGATAGCATTTAATGCTTTAATATATATTTTTGATACATAATCCATCATTTGACTAAATTTTTCCATAACTTCATCATAATCTAAGTATTCGGATGTAATAGGTTCAAATTTTGGAGTTATTTGTTTTCCTGAGATTTCATCTCTACCACCATTTATGGCATATAGTAGAGTTTTGGCTAAGTTTGCTCTAGCTCCAAAAAATTGCATTTGTTTACCTATTTTCATAGGTGATACACAACATGCTATTCCATAATCATCTCCTAGGGTTACTCTCATTAAATCATCACTTTCATATTGAATAGATGAAGTTTTTATAGATAAATCTGAAGTGTAGCGTTTGAAACCTTCTGGTAATTTGGTTGACCAAAGAACTGTTAGGTTTGGTTCTGGAGCTGGGCCTAAGTTTTCTAATGTGTGTAAGACTCTAAATGAATTTTTTGTAACTAAAGTTCTACCATCTATTCCCATTCCACCTATACTTTCTGTTACCCATACAGGGTCACCGCTAAATAATTCATTATATTCAGGTGTTCTTAAGAAACGAACTAATCTTAATTTCATAACGAAATGGTCCATGATTTCTTGTGCTTCTTCTTCTGTTATATGTCCATTTTTTAGGTCTCTTTCAAAATATATATCTAGGAAAGTAGAGGTTCTTCCAATACTCATGGCAGCACCATTTTGATCTTTTATAGCACCTAAATATCCAAAATATAACCATTGAACAGCTTCTTTTGCATTTGATGCAGGTTTTGAAATATCAAATCCATATTTTGAAGCCATAATTTTTAATTCGTTTAAAGCTTTAATTTGTTCACTAATTTCTTCTCTATCACGAATAATATCTACATTTAATTCATCAACATTTAGAACATCTAATTCTTGTTTCTTTTCTTCGATTAAAACATCTACACCGTATAATGCAACTCTTCTATAATCACCTATAATTCTACCTCTACCATATCCATCAGGTAAACCTGTAATTAAATGAGAGCTTCTAGCTGCTCTAATATCTGGAGTGTATACGTCAAATACACCATCATTATGAGTTTTTCTATATTTATGAAATATATTAGCTACTTCTGGATTAACCTTTCTTCCATAAGCTTCACATGATTTTTCTACAATTCTAATACCTCCAAAAGGCATAATTGCTCTTTTTAATGGTTTATCTGTTTGAAGACCAACAATATCTTCTAAATCTTTATTTATATATCCAGCTTCATGACTAGAAACAGTAGATATTGTTTCTGCATCAATATCTAGTACACCTCCGTTACTATCATGTTCTTGTTTGTACAATTCTAATACTTCATTCCATAATTTTTTTGTTTTTTCGGTAGTTCCTACTAAAAAGCTTGAATCACCCTCATAAGGAGTATAGTTGTTTTGTATAAAATCTCTTACATTTATTTCACTTTGCCAATCACCTTTTTTAAATTGTTTCCATTGTTCAAATTCCATTTTTAACCTCCCATCATTTGTATTTATTATTAACATTTTTTACAAATAATATAATAGCATAATAAGAAAATATTGGCAATGATTTTAAAAGACAAAAAATAAAAAGTATCATTTAATTTTTAAGAAATTTTAGATACTTTTTTATAAGAATTGAAAACTATACTATTTACTTTTTATAAATCGCAAAATTTCGTCATCTGGAATGTTAAGGACTTTTACGATTTTCTTAAAGGTGGTAATTCTTGTTTTTTCTTCATTATGTTCTAATCTCTGCAATTGACGCCAACTTATTCCTAGCTCTTCTGCTAATTCTTCTTGTGTAAGTTTACTTTGCAATCTATAATGTCGAATCATTTGTTACCTCCATAGTAAATAATATATTAATTATATAATATTGCAGATTAAAAAAAGTATGACAAAATTGTCATAACATATTGACTTGAAAGAAATATTTAGATAAAATATAGCAGAACACGACAAAAATGTCATAAAGACAAATGAATAATTTGAAAGAAAAAACAAATACTAGAACAAAAGAAGGAGAGGAAAGATATGAGAAACAAGGGAAATAGAGGTATTACTTTAATAGCATTAGTAATAACAATTATAGTATTATTAATACTAGCAGGAGTAACAATTGCAATGCTTACAGGAGAAAATGGAATATTAAATCAAGCAGAGAGTGCAAAAACAGAAAATATTATAGCTCAAGTAGATGAGGAAGTGAAACTTGCAGTTCAAGCAGTAAAAGCAGAGATAGAATATCAAAAAGCAATAAATTCGGGGTTTGACGCAACTAAGTTTGTAGAGACTAATACAGATGGAAGTATAACTATAGGTAAATCAATTATAGAGATGTTACAAGGAGATTTACCAGAGAGTAAAGGATATACAATATCAATAAAAGAAGCACAAACTGCATCAATTAATCCGATAAAAGTAAGTGCAACTGAAAGCAAAACAATATTAATTAGTTATGCAAGTGCAAAAATAAGTGGAACTATAGAGTATGAACTAGTAATAACACATGATAATGTACAATTAGTAGAAGATAATAATGTATCAAAGTTACAATTGGGGGATTATATTAACTATGATTGTTATACAGGAGTTTCTTCAGGTGAATTAACATATATCTCTCCCGCTAATAAAAATGGAAATACTCAACAAACATTTACATTAACAGAAGATTCTAAAAAAATTAAATGGAAATATTTAGGGACAGAAAATGGAAAGATATTAATAACTAGTGAAGAACCAGTAGCAAATGTTAGTATTATACAAGGAGCAGTTGGTTGCGGAGACGTAGTACAAGAATTAAATGAAATATCAAAACTTTGGGCAAAAGGAAAATTTGCAGATGCTAATGGAAGTAGAAGCATTAATGAAAAAGATATAAACACAATAACAGGGTTTAAACCTAATACTAATGGAGATGAATATAGATATGAAAAGAGAGTAGATTCATATGGTTCTAGTACAAATATTTGGTCTGTTAATTTAAAGACTGGAGCAGAGAATAAAACTAGTTATGTACAAATGAGATATTTTGACAATATTCAAAAAGTATGGAAGGATTTGAATGCAGGTGAACAAGTTACTTTAAAATACTATTATTATTATCAGGACATTAATGATACTTTAGTTTTATTAACTAACAATTCTTATTGGTTAGCTACAAATTTACTTATGTGTGATAATTATGCAAATAATGCTTATTATGTGCCATCTATATCAAATTATGGTCAGGGCAATCAAGTTTTTTGGATAACTGGGAATTCTTCGGTTACTGCACATTCAAATGGCGTAAGACCTGTTATTGCATTAGAATCAAATGTAAAAATTGGAGAAAAAGTGAATAATGTATGGCAAATTAGTAAATAAATTATAATTTGAGTATTTTAAGGTGTAGTAATTGACTGCTGCACCTTTTTCTTTTAGATAAAAAATAAAACTCATTTTTTAAAGGAGTAAAAATCGATATGAAAAAATATAGAAAACAAATAATAAAATTTATAATACTAGTTATAATTACAATATTACTTGAAATAACTTTATTTAATTTTAGATATTGGCAAATAAAATTTTCTGGATTAGAAGAGAAAATAATAGATATAACTCAAGAAAATATACAGTATGAAACAGTAGAATATGGAAAAAATATTAAAAATATAGAAATTGATATAGATGAAAAAGTTCATGGGATAAAATTAAATATAGATACGTGTGACAAAGAAAATGTAGTTATTACTACTAAATTTTCAGACAATAGTGCAAAATATGATGAAAAGTATCTTGAAGATGTTATATATAATGTTGATTTTAAAAATTCTGAATATATAGTTTTAAATTCTATGCAAGAATGTCAAAAAATTAAATTTACTATTAAATCTGGTAATACATTAAATTTAGATAGTATTACAATAAATACTTGGTACTTTGATTTTAATATTTATAGAGTATTATTACTAATATTCTTTGTTATGTTTTTTAGTAACGTAAAAAACATAAATAATTATTACGAAAAAAATCCAGATATGAAGAAAGTAACATATATAACAATTATAGGAATAATAATTATAAGTTATATTGCTTATGCATTACCGTTTTCAAGATATTTAGAAGATTACATGTATATAAATAGTGCGATAAGAGAAGATCCATATAAAATGTTAACAAAATCTTTAGTTAATGGGAAAGTAGAAATTGAATTCGATGACGAAAGCAGGAAGTTGTTAACTAATCTTAATAATTATCAGGACTATACTGAGAGAAGAGAAACAAATGTTGATTATTTGTTTGATTTTGCTTTTTACAATGGTAATTATTATTGTTATTACGGAATTGTACCAGTACTTACGGTGCTACTGCCAATAGCAATAATATTTAAAATATACTTAAGTAGTAATATAATTTGTATTATATATAGTGCTATGTGTATAATTTTATTCAAATTAATATACATTAAAATACTTAATAAATATCAGGTGAAATTAAGGTTTACCACAGAAATAATTGGTTTTTTAACATTAATATTATCTTCAGGGATAGTAGTTTTAATGGGGACAGCAAATTTTTACCAGGCAGCGGATTTATGCGGGATTGCATGGGGATTGTTTTCTATATATTTAATATTATTACTTGAAAATAATCAAAAAATAAATTTGAAATTGTTTTGTATAGGGCTATTCTATGCAATGATGGTTTGTTCTAGACCAATATACGTGTTATATATAATACCAATACTTATATGTATATTTAAATATATAATACATGATAAGAAAATTGAGATAAAGAGATTTATAGTTTTTGCAGTTCCAATAATAATAATTGCATTGGCACAAATGTATTATAATTATATAAGATTTGACAATGTTTTGGAATTTGGACAATTTTATAATTTAACAATAAACAATACTGCGGATCAAAAAATGGATTTAGGTAGGTCAATAGAAGGTACAATTGCTTATCTATTTAATCCTCCTAATTTTAGACCAACTTTTCCTTTTATTACTTTAATTAATCCAAATATAACTAATGGAAATATAATATATAATGAGAATTTATTAGGAATAGTTTGGTTCACATATTTTGGGGTATTTATCTTAAGTAAAAAGATTATTAAGCTAAGTGAAACAAATAAAGTGAAATGGCTCATAGTAACTATAGCAATTTTAGCAGTCATAATATTTTCTGTAAATACTTGTTTGGCAGGAATAAATCAAAGATATGCTGTTGATATCCAACCAGCATTGTCATTGCTTGCTTGTGCAATGTGGACTATATATTTAAAAAATCAAAAAGATAATAAAAGTGACTTTTTTGAAATTATAATAAGATTATCATTAATAGTGACAGCTATATATATGTTGACAAAATTAAACTATGATTTAATACCAGGTTTTTCTGATAGTTATACTAAAATAGGAAAAGTACAATATCATATAGGTGAAATGTTTAATTTCTACAAATGATAATAAAAAGAATATATAGATTATTATAATAATAAAAGGATAAAGGGCAAATTAAAAGGAATGAGCCCTGTACAACACAGAGTTCATTCCAAAGCTGCCTAAGCCCTATCAAAAAATGTACAATTTTTGGGGTTCAGTACAAAACGCTTGTTTTTTATTCATTTTCATCATTTTCAGCAATTACCTGCGCTATATTATAGATTAATTTTTGCTTTTCTGGAGAACATGATTTTATTAATTCTGCAAATTCTTTATCTAAGTAATTTGATTGGTTACTAGAAGCACCATTTAAAACATATCCTTCTGAAACATCTAATAAACCACATATTTGGTTTAATCTTTTTAAATTTATATGAGAATTTCCTCTCTCAACTCTGCTTAAAAATGCAACAGAAATATCAACTTTTTCTGCTAAATCTTCTTGAGTATAATTTTTTGCAAGTCTTGCTTGTTTTATTCTTTGACCTATTACTGTATAGTCTAGAGCCATTTTTATCACCTTCCTATTCATATTAAATAATATAGCATTTTATAGTTTAAATTTACAGAAACTTAATTATACATATATAACATATAAGTTAAAAAAGCTATATTAAATATAATACAATAAGATTATAAAAGATATAAAAACAAACTATAAAATCACAAAAATAGGAAAAATATAGAGAAAAATAAAGAAAAAACGAGGAAAATATATATAAATTGGAAAAATAATACAAATTTTTTGCTGAAAAATTGGTAATTTAGTATTAAATGTGTATACATAATTTGCTTTTGGAGAGAATATATAGTATAATAGAATTTGGTCGCATTAAAAAATGATCAATAAAAAGGAGAGTGAAGATATATTTTAAACAATAAAATAAAATACTATACAAAAGAAATTTTAAAGTATTTTAACATTGTGATTATAGCTGTAGGTTTAATTACTGCGATAATATTAATAAAATATAAACCAATCTATAAAGTAAGCATTTCTGGAGAAGAGATAGGATATATAAAAAATAAACAAGCTTTTGAAGAAAATATAAAACAAGTAATTATAAATGAAGAAGATAAAAGTATAGATTCTATAAATTTAAGGGAAAGTCCAGAATATGAGTTAAAATTTATTGATAGAACACTTAAGACAAATGAGAATGAAATTGCAACAGCAATGAAGAATGAATTAGAAATAACATATAAATATTATGAAATTGCATTAAATGATAATGCAATAGAAGCTGTTAATACAATAGAAGAAGCAGAACAATTAGTAAATGAAATAAAAGATAATAAGCAAAATGAAGAACAGGAATTAAATTTTAGTATAGTTGAAAAATATACTGAAGACATAAAAGAAGTAGAGACAAATGATATAGAAATAGCTAAAAGTAATATTGAAGAAAAAGTTAATAATCAAATTGAGCAAAGAAAGGAAGAAGAAAATACACCTAAAATTAATGGTATAAAATTAGCTGTAAAACCAGTGTCAGGAACAATTTCTTCTAGATATGGAGTGAGTAGTAGAATAAGAAAATCTACACATACAGGTTTGGATATAGCAGCACCATCAGGAACACCTATTAAAGTAGTATCAGATGGAACAGTTACATCTGCAAGTTATAGTGGTTCATATGGTAACTTAGTAAAAGTAGACCATGGAAATGGTATTGAAACTTGGTATGCACATACAAGTGAAATGTATGTAACTGTTGGACAAAAAGTTACAGCAGGAGAAGTGATCGCAGCTGTTGGTTCAACAGGAAATTCAACAGGAGCACATCTACATTTAGAAATAAGAATAAATGGAAGCCATGTTAATCCACAACAATATTTATATAAATAATATTAAATTGCCAATAAGTTGCCAATATAGGGCTGAGCTTTGGCAATTTTTTAACAAGTTATAATTGACATAAAATGTAAAATATAATATAATTAAAGTGTCACAAAAATAATGTAGGCGAAAGGAGGATTTATGGCACCTATAAGAGATGAGCAACTTGAGAGGAAAATCCAAGAAAGGTTAGATAGACTAGGAATTTCTGGTTTGACTGACCAAAAAGAGGGGATTTCTTACCTAAGCAAAGTCATATACGAGTTTGTAAGTAACGAATGTATAAAAGATGTTGCTGAAGCTCAAGAAAAGATTGCGAAAATGGAAGAAGTTCCGCTATATGAACTACAGACGGATATTGCGACTGTAGTGAGTATGGCAGATGAGGAGGTCCTTAAAAGCTTTCATAAAGCTGAAGATTATAATTTGAGATTAGTATGGGATACTATCGAACTAATTGCAGATGATATTCTGATGGACTGAATTTAAGCGAAGTGTTTTTATAGACACTTCGTTTATTTTGTTCGTTATATTATATTGCTAAAAAGCTCTATTTTTAATGGTAATTTTTTAATATTGTTCTATTGACAAAAATTTCTAATAATATATAATAATATTGGTAAAACTAAAGACTAAAAGGAGGAATATTATGTCTGAAAAAACAAACAACAAAGAAGAACAAAAAGTTCAAAAAATGATAGATGAACTTTTAGAAAGAGCCAGGATAGCATCAAAAGAATATATGAAATTAGATCAAGAAACAGTTAATAATATAATAAAAGCTATGTCAATGGCTGGTTTAGAACATCATATGGATTTGGCTAAAATGGCAGTAGAAGAAACGGGAAGAGGAATATATGAGGATAAAATAACTAAGAATATGTTTGCAACAGAATATGTTTATCATAGTATAAAATACGAAAAAACAGTCGGAGTAATAAATGAAAATGATGAAGAAGACTATGTAGAAATAGCAGAACCAGTAGGTATAATTGCAGGGGTAACACCTGTTACTAACCCAACATCAACAACAATGTTTAAGTCAATAATATCAGCAAAAACAAGAAATGTAATAATATTTGGATTTCATCCATCAGCTCAAAAATCTAGTTCAGAAGCGGCTAGAATTTTAAGAGATGCGGCAGTAGCAGCAGGTGCTCCAAAAGATTGTATATTATGGATAGAAGAGCCAAGTATTTTAGCAACAAGATTATTAATGAATCATCCTGATGTTAATTTAATATTAGCAACTGGTGGAACAGGTATGGTAAAAGCTGCATATTCATGTGGTAAACCAGCTTTAGGAGTTGGACCAGGAAATGTACCTTGCTATATTGATAAAACAGCAAAACTTGAAACATCAGTAAATGACTTAGTATTATCAAAAGCATTTGATAATGGAATGATATGTGCATCAGAGCAAGCAGTTTTAGTTGATAAAGATATATATAAAGAATTTGAAGAATTAATGAGAAAAGCAGGATGTTATTTCGTAAATGAAGAAGAAAAGAAGAAACTTTCAGAGAGTATGTTTGAATATACAGAAGAATATGGGTATAAACTAAAATCACATGTACCAGGACAGTCACCATATACAATAGCTAAAGAAGCTGGATTTAAAGTGCCAGAGGAAACAAAAGTACTTGTTGTATATGAAGAAGGAATAGGAGAAGAATATCCATTTTCAAAAGAAAAATTAAGTCCAGTTTTAACTTATTATATAGTAGAAAATGAAGAAGAAGGTATAAATAAAGCAGAAAGATTACTAGAGTTTGGTGGACTTGGACATTCTGCTGTAATACATTCAGAAAATCAGGAAACAATACTAAAATTTTCAGAGACTATGAAAGCAGGAAGAATTATTGTAAATTCTCCATCAACTCATGGAGCAATTGGTGATATATATAATACAAATATGCCATCACTAACACTTGGATGTGGTTCGTTTGGTGGAAATTCAACAACAGCAAATGTATCATCAGTAAATTTAATTAATATAAAAAGAGTTGCGAAAAGGAGAGTTAATATGCAATGGTTTAAAGTTCCAGAAAAAATATATTTTGAAGCTGGCTCAATTGGATATCTAGAAAAGATGCCAGATATAGAAAGAGCATTCATCGTCACAGATGAAGGTATGATGAAATTAGGATATGTAGATAAAATATTATATCATTTAAGGCAAAGAAATCAATATGTGCATTCAGAGATATTTAGTGAAGTGGAATCAGATCCATCATTTGATACTATAAAAAAAGGTGTTGAAGCAATGAAAAACTTTAAACCTGATGTAATTATAGCTTTAGGTGGAGGAAGTCCAATTGATGCAGCTAAAGGAATGTGGTTATTTTATGAACATCCAGATGCAGATGTTGAAGGATTAAAACTTAAATTTATGGATATTAGAAAACGTACTTACAAATTCCCTAAATTAGGTGAAAAGTGTAAAATGGTTGCAATACCAACAACATCAGGAACAGGTTCAGAAGTAACATCATTTGCAGTTATAACAGATAAAGAAAAAAATAAAAAGTATCCATTAGCAGATTATGAATTAACACCAGATGTAGCAATTGTTGATTCTGATTTAGTAATGAGTTTACCAAAATCAATTACAGCAGATACAGGAATGGATGTATTAACACATGCATTAGAAGCTTATGTGTCAAATATGGCATCAGATTATACAGATGCATTAGCAGAAAAAGCAGTAGAATTAGTATTTAAATATCTAGAGGTAGCATATAATGATGGCAATAATAAAACAGCTAGAGAAAAGATGCACAATAGCAGTACAATAGCAGGTATGGCATTTACAAATGCATTTTTAGGAATAAATCACTCTTTAGCTCACAAATTAGGAGCCGAATTCCATTTACCACATGGAAGATTAAATGCAATAATTTTACCATATGTAATAAAATACAATAGCTCAAAACCAACTAAATTTGTATCATTCCCAAAATATGAATATTTCATAGCTGATAAAAAATATTATGAATTAGCAAAAAAAGTTGGATTAAAAGCTAATACAGTTGAAGAGGGAATAAATAGCTTGATTGAAAAAGTAGTAGAAATGAATGAACATCTAAATATTCCTAAATCTCTAAAAGATGCAGGAATAGATGAGCAAGAGTTCTTATCTAAAGTAGATATGTTAGCAGATAGAGCATTTGAAGATCAATGTACAACAGCTAACCCAAGATTACCATTAGTATCTGAATTAAAACAAATATTATTAGATAGTTATTATGGGAAAAGAATTTAGGTTTAGCCTAAATTCTTTTTGAACCGTATAAATAGTAAAAATTAATTTAAATTTTTATAAAGTGAATTAATTACATATAAATTTAATTTATGAGATTAACATATAAGCAAAAAGGGAGGAAACATGGGAAGGATTGGAGATTTTATAGGGTCTAAAAAAGCAAAAAAGCTTGTTGCTGAAGTAGAAAATAAAGATGATAAAGAGGAAGTAAGAAAAAAGATTAATGAAATTATAAAAAAATATCCAGAGTTACTAGATGAAGTAGTAAACACTGCTAAAGAAAGTGACCAAATAGAAGACGAAGTAATTATAGAGATATTAATTAAAAATATAGAAACTATTGTAGATAAAAAGGAAATAAGTGAGAAAGAGAAAACACTATTAAATTTAGGAGTGAAAGTTCTTGCTGCTATTGGAAAGGAGATTCCAGATAAATATCTTGATAAATTAGCAGATGCAGCAAGAAAATCTAGACATATTGATAGACAAACAGAAATAAATGTAATAAAACAGATGGGGGATAAGAAAAGTAAACAAAAACAAGTTGCAAAAAGCTTAAGAAGAATACATGCAGGAATAAATGAAAAAACAACAGATGCATATATACAATCAGTAATAGGAGAGTTTGAAGGTATTGTAGAAAGCTCTAAAAGTATAAAGGATTTGAAAAGAGATATTATAGCTAAGAAAATAGCATATAACTATATGAATAATAAAAGCACACAGTTATATTCATTAACAAAGATAATATCAATAGATGAAATGTTTATGATAAATATGCCCGAAATAGTTCAGAATCAATATAATGAAATTATGAAAAAAGAAAAGAAAAATAACAGTGAAAAGAAATATCATAAATATGATAAACAAAAATTTAGAATGGAACTTTTAAACCAAATGGCAAAAGATGCTGCATACAAGTATAAAGAAACTGGTGAACTAAAAATATCACAATCACAGCAAATGAAGAAAATAACAGCTGAAGAAGAAGAATTTTTTATAAATAAAATAGATATTCTTACTAATAAAAAGTTAGATGAAAGACAAATTATTTTAATAAAGGCAAAAATAAGAGGAAATTTAGAAGAATTAATAAACTTGGAAGAAGTTACAAGCATAATAAATAAGTTACCTATAGATGAAAGAAACCAAGCCATAAATCAAATGAGAAATATTGCAGAAAATAAAGAATTAAGAAAAATAATTAGAACTATACAAAAGGTTGGATTAGATAAAGCTTTTAAAGGAATGGATGAATCAAGTATAGAAAAAAGAATGAAAGTTTTTAAAGAAACAGTAGATGCACAAAAAGAAAAAAAGGATAAAGAAGAACAAACACAGAGTGCTCATTTAGGAGTGACTGATGATAATGAAGAAGTAAGTTTATAATAATTAATAACTAGATATTTATCTAGTTATTTTTATTTAAGGAGATATAGCATAAATAATATGTGGGAAAAAATGAAATAAAAAATAGACAAAAGAAGCACCAATTGGTATGATGTTTTTGAACGAAAACCAAACATACAAAGGAGGTGCTTCTCTATGATTAATATTATAATACAAACAATCATAGAAAACAAAGAAAAAATAGAAAAAAGTTTAAAAAGAAGTATTGAAGAGGGTGAAATCAGCTTATTTAGCCAAGATTTGAGAAAAGTATTTGATGAAGCAGGAAGAAAAACACTTGTGGGAATATTAGAAATGATAGATACGACATTATTTGAAAGTTCAAGAAGAAGATTGGAATATGAAACAAAAGACTTAAGAAA
>CAQRYF010000022.1 GCA_948875265.1 uncultured Clostridia bacterium | reverse complement strand
TCCAGTTCACGTTTTTTTTGAGAGCTAATTTGGGACTACTTTTTCAGCAGCCTCAGCTCCTAGTCTTTTTCCTTTTTAGTCACTTAATCCCCTTACTATTAAATAGATCAAATAAGGTTTTAACAATGCAAGTAGCTTTTTCACTTAAAGATACCCTCCTTCCTGCCATTAAGCAAGTAGGCACATATAACATAAACTAAAATTACATTGTTGTTAATATTTTGTAAATTTCTTACTAACTACTTAAGCTGTATTTAACTTTCTTCTTCATATACTATATATTTAAATCATAATTTTTAAACTCTTCCCAAAATCATTAAAATTCATCTCCCATTAAGAAATCAATTATATTCATATGTTTAATACCATTTCTCGAAAAGTTTAATCTATCCATACTAATAACATATTTTTCATAATTATCATCTATTGGTTTATATGCTCCAAATTCTCTTTCAATAGTTTCTTCCCTAGTCAATAAATAAGTAACTTGAATATATTTTACATTTCCTTGCTTAGATATAACAAAATCTACTTCTCCTTTTTTAGTTTTACCAATATATATATCATATCCTCTTGATATAAATTCATTATATACTATATTTTCAAGGCAATTACTATAATTTACATCTTTTTGATTTGTTTTTATTTTCTTTACGCCTAAATCTGAAGCATAATATTTATTTAAGGATTTTAAAACAGATTTTCCATGTATATCATATCTATTTACTTTATTTATTATAAATGCTGAGCATAATGCTTCCAAATATGAATATAAAGTCTGTGTAGATATTTCTGAATTCTCCTTTCTTAAATACTCCAATACATTTGTTGCTGAAAATTCTCTTCCTTCTATTTCTAATAAATATTGTAATATTTTATTAAACGATGTTATATCTTTAATTTTTAATCTTTCAACAATATCTCTTAATATTATAGAATCATAAACATCTGATATATAAATAAACTTACTATTATCATCTTTAAAAGAAAATCTTTGTGGTAAACTCCCCCATTCAAATACATCTAATAATAGCTTTTCATAATCTTCTTTTTTAGTATTAGTAAGTTCTACAATTTCTTTAAAAGTTAATGGGTTTATCCTAAAACTTACATATCTTCCTGAAAGATCTGTTGAAAGTTCTGCAAATGTCATTCTACTATTTGATCCTGTGATAAATATACTAAATTTATTTGTAATTCTTAATGAATTTATAGCTTTCTCAAATTGTTCTATTTTTTGAATTTCATCTAAAAAAATATAATATATTTTATCATCTTTTACACTTTTCTTTATGTAGTTATCTAAGTCTTTAGCTGTATTTATCTCGCTAAAATCTAAAGATTCAAAATTTATATATATAATATGGTCATCTTGAATCCCCTTTTCTTTTATTTCATTCATTATTTGAGTCAGAATTACTGACTTTCCACTTCTTCTTAGTCCATATATTATTTTTATTAAGCTTGTTTCATCATAAAAATCTCTTATCTTTTCTAAATAAATCTCTCTTTTAATCATAATAATCACCTAAAATTATTATAACATAAATATTTTAACTTGTAAAGTTTTTTTGATATATCAAAAAAACTTTAATTTTTTAGTACTTTTTTTGATATACTTTTTAATTTCTATTTTTTACAATATAAAATTAACCTTTAAAGATCCAATCCTAAAATGGAAAATTATTTTTAATTTCTTTTTTCGTTTGCTCATATCCCATATTATAGAGCTCATCAATTTTACTCATATCTAAAAGTCCAACTTTATCACTTCTTATTCTAATAATATAATCTGCACCACTTAGTTCATAATTAGAAAGTTCTCTGCCTATTAAACTGATTGAACGTCCTGCTATTTCTACTAAATTTTTATTACAACTATTATTAATTTCATCATCAAAAACAATACTTAAAACTTTATCAGCCCCTAATGCTTTTACTTCTTTCCATGGTACATTTTCTCTTATTCCTCCATCTACTAAATTTACATTATTGTATTTACAAGGCGAAAATACTACTGGATAGCTACAACTAGCTCTAACTGCTTTTCCTATATTTATATCATTAACATATACAATATTATCAGAAAATCCATTTCTATTAAGACATGAAGTAAAACAAATAAGGTCTCCATTACATAAATTAACACTAGGTATAACTAATGGTTTTCTTATATCTGATATATTATAAATTTGTTTTTCTTTGCAAACTTTATTAATTAGCTTTTCTATTTGTTTTCCACTATTTAGACCATCTATTACAATTCTACCAGTTAGAATTAGTCCTAGTATTAATTTTAGAATATTTAGTAAATCTACATATTTAATTTTTTTACAGTATTTTTTAAATATCTTATACATTTCATCTGATGTAAAACCACATGCATACAAGCATGCTACAATACTTCCTGAAGATGTCCCTCCTATGTAATTAAATTTAATATTTTCCTCTTCTAAAGCTTTTATTGCACCTATATGTGCAGCACCTTTTACTCCTCCTCCTGCTAAGCATAATCCACTTTTCATTTTCATCACCTAATATAAATTATGAAAAGTATGTTTTTTGGTGAATACTTAGGATAAATAAATAATTCTTAGTCACTAAATAATATAAAAATTAATAAAAGTGTATATATTAATACACTTTTAATTCACAACTGCTAGATTGTATTTTTCTTTTATTTTATCTAATTCCTTTTTATCAATTCTAGTTATTTCTAAAATTGTACTTTCATCTATACGGCTTTTTATCATCCCAATTATAAAATTATCTTTTGTTTTATTAATATTTTCTTCTCTCATTTTTATATACTTTTCTCTTTGTTCTATTTTTCCTTCTCTCTTTATTATTTCTTCTTCTTTTTGCGCCACTGCTTCTTCCTTTTGTGCTACTACTTCTTCCTTTTGTGCTATCACTTCTTCCTTTTCTATAATATCTTTTCCTCTTTCTTCTATCATTTGATCAATCCACTTTTCTGCCTTTTCTTTAAGTGTCATACTATCCTCTCCTCTCTCTAATCCTAGTTTTATATTATATTCTTCTAGTTTCTCTGAATTTATCTTATCATTGAATATATAATTAATTACTTTTTTTAAAAATATTTTCTGATTATTATTCGGATTTGTTTTTATAATATTATCTATATAATTACCTAAATCTTCTACTTCATTTGATTTTTCTAATAACATTAGCTTAGGTAATAATCTATCACTATGTAATAATTCTTCTTCAGTATAGTTGTTTATATCTATTACTTCAAAATTTGCAAACTCTTGCTGATTATATCCATTTAACTTTTCTTGCTTTTCTATTAAATAACTTTGTGCATTCCACTTTTTATCTCCTGTGTATATAACAAATGAAAATATTGTTGGTAATTTATATTCTTTATTTCTTATTTTCCTTTTATTTATTGCACTTTCCATTATTGCCATATTATATCTTAAAATTCTATATGGCATAGAATAGTCTATTGTTGATTGATGTTCTATCAAAAAAAATATATTTTGCTCTTTCTTTTTATATATAATATCTGCTTCTATATTACTAAATTCATCTGTTATAAACTCTCTATTATATTTTTCTATATCATCTTTTTTTAGTTCATTATCTGTTCCCTCTAATTTTAATATTTCATTTATAAATTTTACTGTTTCTTCTTTATCTTCTAGTATTTCTTTAAACATTTTATCATGAGGTTGATTTATTTTTTTCTTTTTTGTTAAATAGTTTTCTTTTGTATCACATAATTTAAAAATACTTTTTGGATATAATATTTTTTTGTAATATCTATATTCCTCATAAGTAAATGGCTTCATTGCATCCTCTCCTTCTATTATACTCTTATTTATTTATATGTCAATATTTATTTTTAAGTAAAGTAGGTATTTTGCTTGTATTTTTTATTCTTTTTCTCTAAATTTCTTTGTTTCTCACCTACTTTCTTTAATTTTCTTTTTTCTAAGTTTTAATTTTGTTTTAATATTTTAAAGAACCTCAAATACTCTAATTTTGAATTTTTTAACTTAAATATATAGAATAATTACACATTTCTCCCCATGAATTCATATTTGATTTAAAATAATTGAATTAAAATTTTCTTTATAATACAATATTTTCCAATATCTGTCAATAAATTGTGTTTGAATTTTATGTCAAAAAAATAAAATTCTTTTGTCTTGTTAATATATTTCTAATTATTGCTAATAGACTTTTTTTATGTTATATTGTATTTGGAGAGGTTAACTATGGAAAAGAATTATTATAAAATATTAGAAATAGATAAAGATGCATCACCAGAAATTATAAAAAAAGCATACACAACATTAGCAAAAAAGTATCATCCTGATTTACAAGATGAAAGTGTAAAACATATATACGAAGAAAAATTGAAACTAATTAATGAAGCTTATGAAGTTTTATCTAATGAAGAAAAAAGAAAACAATATGATTTAGAATTAGCAAGAAAAGAGCCTAATACTGAAGATTTATTAAATGAAAATATTAATAATATTTCAAACGAATATCAAGAGAAACTTTTAAGACAACAGCAACTTGAATATCAAAGGCAAGTTCAGCAAGCAAAAGAAAAAGCTTATTATGATGCTTATATTCAAGACTTAAAGAATAGGGGATATAAGATTAGATATAGGAAAACATTAAAAGATTATTTAAATATTTTCATTGCTTTTACCCTTACTTTTATTATTTTATTTCTTGTATATCAAGTCCCTTTCGTAAAACACTATTTTGAAGACTTATATAAACAAAATTCTGTTTTTCGCTTTATTATCAATATATTTATTACAATTGTCAATGTTATTATTAATATATTTAGAGGAGACAATTAATTGCCTCCTTTTTATTCAACTGAAATTTTTGTACTATATTTTTTTATAGCATGCTTTAACTCTTCTTCCCATAAAGAATCCACTCCAGTATATTTTTCCAATATCCTCACTTTATTAAATATTATTGTTTCTGGCTTTTTACTTTCATCAAAATACTTTGAAAAAGTTAATTCTATCGTCTTCGTCTGTCCTGAATCAATATATTTTTCTGTATTAGTATATTGTTCTATTACTTGTTCTCTTACATCACCACTTAAAGAAATTCCTATACAATCTTCTTCATTATCTCTTTCTAAAACAATGTCATAGCTCGTCTTATTTCTTATTTTTAATTTATATATTATTTTATCATAATATGTAATTTTTTCTTCTACATTTATTTTCATGTATTCATCTTCTGAAACATTTAACATTGCTTTTTTACTTATAAATCCTGCAACAGAAAGCCTATAATCATTTCCATCTTTAGTAATTACTATTTTTTCATCATAATATTCATCAGATTTATCATTATTTTTACCAGTAGCCATAATATCTTCTGAAATAATTACCTGATATATATATACATTATCTTTGTTTGAATAATTTTGTATACTATATATCTTATTTTTGTCAAAAATATAGTCAATATATTTTTTAAAATTTTCTATACTATTTTTAAATTTACATTCTTTACAATCATCTGTTAAACAATTATATGCTGCCTCATAATTTTTTTCTTTACAATAATTCATATATTCACTTATTTTTGACTCTATACTTTCTTTTGTATTTTTTGATTTAACTTCTTTTCCAGAAATAATTGGTGTGTGCGGTTTATAACTTGTAGTAGGAGGTGCACTTTCTCTTTTCTTACCCAAAAATATATTAACACCAATAATTACTGTTAGTACCACAATTGCTATAAATATTTTATTTTTATTTTTTCTAATAAAATTTTGCAATTTAATTCTAAAATCTAAAAGCACTCTTTTTCCTCCTTCTTACATTTTTACAGATAT
Organism: uncultured Clostridia bacterium; assembly: GCA_948875265.1. Classification (GTDB taxonomy): domain Bacteria; phylum Bacillota; class Clostridia; order TANB77; family CAG-508; genus CAG-269. The sequence continues at coordinate 17,719 of CAQRYF010000022.1, read as the reverse complement.
ATAATAATCATTATATCCATTCTCTTGTATTATCAATTGTTTTTCAATCTTTGTTGTTTCTGATCTTGTTATCATATCTCCAATTTTTACTGTTACTATATAATATTCTCCTTGCATATATATATCATTATAATCTATTGTAAGTAAACCTGGATAATCTTGTTCTTCAATATATTTTTCATAATCTTCTATTGTTGGAAAATAATTATTTCTAAATTCTGGATATAATAATTCATATGCAGAATTATAATCTTTGTTTTCAATATACTTAAAATATTTACTTATGTATATTTTTATTCTTTCAGATTCAGATACAGACTTTAATTCTTCAAGTAATTCTCCCTCTTCTTGTTCTTGATTTTCTTGCTCAATTGCTTTTTGGTTTTCTATATTAGTATTTTTCCTTTTATTCTCTTTAATTAAAATATTTAGAATTATTAATATTATTAAAACACAAATTATAATTAGAGATATTAATAATTTCTTATTTTTTATCCTTGACATATTTTTCTCTCCTTACTATTTTAAAGCTTCTAGCGTATTCATAATATCTGTAACCCCTTTAACCCATTCGTCTGGAGGAACGCAGTATTTTGATCCAATATCATAAATAGTATATTTTTCTTGTGTATAATAATTACTTCCCTTTGCTATTGTCCATCCAAAATCATCTATACTTTCACTTGGAGAACTATATACTTTCCATCCACCATTAATGCTTCTAATACTAAACCAGTTGTTATTTCTTGACAAACTACTATCTGCTGTTCCAGCTGCTTGTTCTTTAATTGCAACTGCCGCTGCAAATAACGGATTTACTCCATATTCAGTTTGTAAGTCACAAAAATCTTGTGCGTATCCCTCTAAATTTGCTCCCATTCTACCATTATTATATGCTCTAAATATTTTCTTCAATTGATTTGTTGTATATATAGGATTTCTTTTTGCAACTCTTGTATCTTTTGAATTTGATGATGTTATATTTCCAGAACTTGAAGAATTACTATCATTATTATAGTTTTGTGCTGCCCCTTTGCCTAATCCATTATCTGGTGTACTTGGATCTCCTACAACTGTTTCATATTCATTTTTAACAATAGCTCCTTTATCGTCTCTTAAAACAAGTTTTAAATCCTGCCTTATTGTCTTTCCTAACTGCATACCTTCTGTTACATTAGATTCTACATTGTCTGTTATAGTAACATCGAATCCAGATATTAATATTGAATATTTATTAAATATTCCATCTCTATCATTTATTTCAATACAAATTGCATCATCTGTTTTATATGTAATTTTACCATCACATGGTGCTTGTACTACTAAATCTTCCTCAAATCCTTCTTGCGCAGGAGGTATATTCGCTCTATAAACACAATCATCTCCATCTGTTAATAAATTATCACTATTTGCATAATCTTTTATAACTTTTTTAAATAGCTCTTTCTTTTCCTTTGTTCCTACTGCCTCTTCGAAAAATATATTATAATTAGCCATTAATTCTTTGAACATTCTAATAATATCTTGAGCGTCTTCTCCTTGAATTTGTTCTAACATTGCAATAGCATCTACTGATGTATTTGCAAAATTTATCTGTTGTTTTGTATCAGATTTTCTAGTACCATCATATATAAAATATTTTTCTTTAAGTAAATCTTTTATTTTCTGTCCTGCTTTTCCTTTTTTTGTAGCATCTGCTACTTGCCTTACTTTTCCTGATGTAGTTTCATCCATATAAAGTACATTATTTTGAGCTGCTTGTTTTATTAAATCAGTATCATCACTACTTGCTGTATAAATCTCTGTACTTACTTTTGCACTTTCACTTGTATCCCACTCATATGACCCTTCAAAAGTCACATCCTGGTACCAATGATTTTCAACTTCTAAAATCATTGGGGTATATTTTGTATAATCATCCATAGAAATATTATCCATCTCATCTAATATCTCTACTACTTTGCTTCCTTTTTGATCAATGTTATCTGTTGATTCTCCTATTGCCTCTAATACAGCTTTTGCTATTTTATTTGGAATCATCCTTCTCCAGAACTCTCCTGTATTCTCACTATCATTATAAAAAGTATTTCCACCATCAGCAGGAACAAAATCGCTTGCCTTTAAATCCTCATTTTCATTTTTATATTTTACAACTTCGCCTGTATCTGCATTTGTTAGTTTATAATAAGTTCTTACAGGAAAATGTTTGCTTACTACTCCAAAAATATCGTCCAAAAGTGATGTTTTAAAAGTTATATCTGTAGTTCCTTCAAAATACCACTCCCATGCTTGTTCTCTAGAAAGTCTTTTGACTATAAAAGTTTTTGTATAATCACCATAATTCTTAGTATATTTACACTCGTAATCACTATTATCAAATTCTCCATTTTTATGAACTTCTTCCACTGGAGAATAATATTTATTAATTTCTGCTTGATGATATATTTGTTTGGCTACTTCTTTAACATGTGCAAGCTTAAAATATTTAAAAAACATTTCCTTTGCCTTATTCAAATCTGCCCCATCACATTTTTTTAATCTATTATTTTTGTCTTTATCAACATATAAAAGATTATTATCTATTAAAGCTGTTATAAATTGGCTTAAATACTCATCTTTATTTACATTAATATAGTAGTCATTTTCACTTAAATTATTCCATTGATAAGCACCTTCTGTACCATAATATTCATAACAGTACCCTAATGTACCGAATTGTATAGGATTTTGTCCATCTTGTGTTTTTTTCTTTAATTCTTCTTCTACGTCTTCAAGTGTCCTCTTCATTTTACCTTTTGCTTCTTCTTTTTGTTCTTCTTTATCTTTTGTTTCATCATAATCTGCAAAGTCCGAATTTAAAGCTTCATTTATTGTATCATATCCCTCTTCGTCATTATCATTTCCATCTTTGTGTATTCTAACAGCTGTATTTGACTCTAAATAATATTTTTCACTATTTCCATCGCCATCTATATCAAGGTCTATTAGCATTCTTCTAGTATTACCACCTACTTTTAAAAGTCCCATTTCTACAACTGTATCTTCTGCACCTATTTTGGCTACTTCATATGCAAAATCTGGAGCTAAACTAGATAAGTGAAATGCTAAGGAAAGTTGAAGCGGTACTCCATATTTACTAGACCATCCATTCATATTAAAATTATACCATGATTTTGTAAATATCCCATCATCTGAATTGTATACTCTCATTATTTTATCAGCTCTATATACTTCTACTCTATCTTTCATAAAAGCACCTTCACAGTTTGAAAAAGATAGCCCGCTAGCATTTTTTATATATTTTCCTGCATCTACGTCTGATGCATTAACAAAACTTATTAATCCTGATCCATTCCTTGTATCATTTAATCCTATCAATTTTGCTAATCTATTACCAAAATCTGTATAATAATTTCTAACTAAATATATTGCATTATCTGCTGTTAAATACATAGTTAAATACTTTGATTTAGCATATTTTACTTCTCCATCCTTTGTAGTTGCTAATAGTATATTTTTCTTCGTTGTATTTTCCTTATCATTTGGATTATATTTTTTAGAAAGATATAAATTATGGTACTCTTCATCATCAGTCACTTTTCTTTCAGAAGCCGATTTTTCAGAAAAATCTTCATAGTCTAATGCTTCTGAGTCATCTTCATCATTCTCATTCCACCACTGTACTAGACCATCCCAAAAACTATCATCTGCTCTTGCTGATATTTTATCTTCTACATCTTCACTTAAAAATCCAAATCCTTCCAAATCATATCCCATTTGAGAAAGATATTCAGCAGCTTCTACTACTTCTTTTTTACCTACTAACACTTTAGCATAGTCACTACCACTAAAAAATCCATCTACACTTTTTCTAAAATCATTAATTGCTGTTCCTATTTTTCCTATTACCATTCCTGGCATACATACAAAAAAGAATATTATTCCAATGAGGATGATTATAATTAATATAATTATAATTACCCAAAATAGAATTGGACCTAATGCGGATGCGGCTGCCTTTGATCCTGCTTTTGTTACAGTTTTACTTGCTTGTTTTGCTGCTTGCTCCGCAGCTTTTTTACTTGCTTGCTTGCCCGCTTCCTTTGATGCATTTTTGCCCATATTATTTCCTAAATTTTGTTTACCAAGTTTATTAAACTCTTTTGGTTTTCCTGGATTATTTGCTACATTTTTACCTATATTTTCTCCTGGAGTTTGTTCATGAGCTTGTTTATCTGACCCTTGTTTTTTTGAACTAGACTTAGTATTGTTTTGTGTTTTACTATCTGCTTTTTTATTGTTATTGTCTTTTGGTTTATTATCATTAGAATTAGGTTTAGACTCACTATTATCAGAAGGATTTTTTTCCTCTTCTTTATTATCTTTTTCCTTATTATTGTCTTTCTGTTTGTCTTTATCTCCTTTTTTATCTTCCGTTCCTTCATCATTTTTCTCGTCATTGTTATTGTCTTGATTATTGTTGTCCTTATTTTCATCATCTTCTTCATTATTTTCTTCTTCCTCGTCTTCATCGTCGTCATCATTATCTTCTTCCCTATTATCTCTATTTTTTTCTTTTTCTTCTTCCTCGTCTTGCCTTAAATTTTCATCATCTTCTTCTGTATCCTGTTGCTGTCTCGCAGCTTTTCTTGCTGCTTCTTCTTCCTCTTCTTGTTCTTCTAATAATTTCTGCCTTCTTATCTTTTTTATTAAATCATCAGTATTTTCATCTTTGTTACTCATGTTACCACCTCCTCCTAACTTTTAATTTACTCTGTTAATCCTTTTTCCATCTCTTTCTTTATTTCATTGTTTATAGTTTCATTTGGAGTATCTCCTATTGCCTCAAGTACTTCTTTAGATTTATAAATTTCTTTTGCAAGTTTCTTTTCATCTTTTTCTAAAGACTTATATTCACTTGAATTTAAATATTTCTTTCCATCTTCTTTCGCTTTTTCTATATTATCCATTATATTATCTGCTTTCCCCATTATTTCCTTATCAGTCATACTAGGATTTGCTTCTTTTAATCCTTTAGATGCATTTTTTACTGAATCCAAAGAAACATTTACAATATTATTGTTAACTTTACCCATTTGAATATCTTCAACTTTATCCATTACTTTAAGTTTTGAATCTTTTTCTCCACCTAATTCATATTTATCTCTTGTTTCCTGTAATTGTTTTGCCAAAGCAATCTCATTTTTATCTGTTAAATCATTAATATCCGCATCTAATAAGTCCATAGATTTATTATAAAGTTCATCATCAGATAAATTGTTATTAGCAATTCTATAATTCTCGTATGCTGCTGCTAATTTTCTAGACTGTTTTCCATCAATTTTCATATTATTAGCTTTTCTATCTAATGGTTCTGATAATTTTCTTGTAAACCTTCCATTGGTAGCTGCATAACCAGTAATAATACCTTGTCCTCCATTACCTGTAGCACCAGCTACTAGCCCTCCTGCAAATACTTTAGGAACAAGCTTTGCAGTAGCTGCTAATTCTCTTATAGCAAGCTGTTTTGCACCTTTCTTTAGAGTATCTTTTGGATTTGCAGTTAATTCTCTAAATCCATTCTTTTTATCTGTAATATAATCTGAGGTAGCTTTACCTATTGCCGAATTTCTTATATTATCTAATTTTGAGTGTTTGTTTGAATTTCCTTTATTTGTATTTTTTCCATTTCTGGTTGTTAAAGGTGTACTTGTAGTCTTTGAAGGAATTTGTTTACGTTTAATAGCTGAACTTTTAGAACCGCCTGATACTTTACCTATCGTATTTTTAGCCTTTTGTGATGATGACATTAATTTGCTTACTCCCCCCGCTGCTAACGCTCCTGCTGCCATCATACTACCAGTTCCACTGTCATTCTCAATTCCAAATATCTTCTTAACTATATCTTCAGCTTTAAATATAAATAATACAGCTAATACAGCAAACACTAAATTTCCTAGAGAAGGGCTTGAATCTAATGCATTAACTGCTGAAGAAACCATAACAACATATACAATACAGTGAAATGGCTGAATTATTATATTATATACAAATTCCTTCATCCAAGTTCCTAAAGCCTGTGACTTACCATCTCCTAATCTATCTATAGCATATGTTACTGTTATTAAAGGTGAAATTACTATTAAAAACCCTATTGTAAACAAACGTTTCACATACATTACAAACAAAGCCATAGTAGTACCTAGCAAAATAACATATAATATTAAAGATCCCCAACCTTTAACAAAGCTAATATTAAATGTATTTAATATTAAAGATGTATTATAGTCTTGAAATATTGTACTAGATGAACTTTTATTTACATTATATATTAAATCAACTAATTGATTATTTAAATTTAGTACTATTATCATAAAGTAATGTAATAGAAATAACACTATAAAACCTACAACCCAGTCCTTAAGCATCTCTTTATATTTCGCTTTGTCTGAAGCAACAGATGCAATTGCCATCCTTATACCAATATAGATAAGTACAGCTAAAGAAGCTACTATTGAAATATTTCTTAAAGCATAATACCATTTTGCCACACCCTCTCTGAAAGACTTTACTAAACTCTTTGCAGCAGCTCCATTAGTACTAAAATCAAAGAAATTTACATCAATAATATTAACTTGGTCATTTCTTGAACTGCCAGTAAATATAATATCTTCTGCTGTAACCATAGCTCCTGCTCCGCTGCTTATTCCGCAAACTTGTGATATTATGGTTTGTCCAACCATACCAACAGCTGCAAGTATAGCTCTTGGTATCCATGTTAGTATACCAACCAATCCATCTATAATGGCTCCCCCAACATCTCCCCATGTTATTTCTACGCCACTGTCGTCAAATTGTTGGTTTACATCAACGGAGGCTGCATATCCTAATATTGGAAACCCTATATTAAACATAATTATAAAAACTGTAGAAAATATTATTATTTTCTGTAAAACTTTTTTCATAATTCATCTATCCTTTCATCTGTGCTTTATGTAAGTTCATTTTTTCAATATTTCTTACTATTTCTTCATATTCTTCTTTATTACAATTTTTGTTTCTCTTTAGGCTATCTTGATATGCTCCTGCTGTTTTTATTTGTATTATAAGTTCATCATTAGTAAGATTTGATATATAGTTATATATATCATCTTTTGTTATTTGATCTGAATTAATTCCTCTTTCGAACTCTATATTAGTTTTTACTACTTTTTCAAAATTTTCTTTATAATTTCTCTCTTGTACTTTTTTGCCTACTTTTTCTTTTATTGAATCTATAATTTCATTAACATTATCAAGATTCATATTTGTTTTTGTTTCTTTTACTTTCTGTTTTTCCTCTTCTGTTAATTTAGCATATTTAAGTATAGTCTTATTTACCATTTTATTTCTTTCATCTTTACTCATAGACTTAAATCTATCCTCTATTTCAGCCCTTGTAATATCTTTCTTTCTCTTATTAGTCTCTTTAGAAACTAATCCGATTAATTGTTTATTTATGTCTTTTTCAAATTTCTTTTGATCAATTTCAACTGATTTCTTACTAGATTTATTTAATTTTTCTATATTTCCATACAAAGTTTTGGTATCTTGTGCATCATTAGATATATCCTCTAATTGAGCTTTTATACTCTTGTTCTTCTTTCTACTATTAGTTACAGCATTTTTAATTAGTTCTGATTTCTCTTCTTTTTCCATTCTCTCATATTCTTTTTCTATCTCTAGTTTCGTGACTTTATTTTTTCCACGTCCTCTTGAAACCTTTTTTCTAAGCTCTTTTTGTATATTCTTCTCGAATTTTTGTTGATCTATCTCAAAATATAATTCACCAGAGTTATTTGTGGCCTCTATTTGTTGATATAATTCACTAATATTTTCTGTCCCTTCTGATATCATATCAATTTTATCATTTACTTCCTGAAAAGCCTGTGATATTTTTTCACTTTGTACTATTTTTACATTTACTTTTGTATCCATAATTGCTTGCATCATATATGTAGTATTAATTATTGCATCTTCTGAAACTGTAGAACTTGCACTTTGTATTACTTTTTCTAGTTCCTTTTTATCTACAGTTTTTACTAACTCTTTCTTTTGTTTTTCTATTTGTTTTTGTAACTTATCTACTGCCATTTCATGTTGAGCATTCATCACACTATTGTTCATATTTTTTACATAATCCAAATTTTTTCTTCTTAAGTTTCTAGCACTAGTATATGCTCCGGCTGTTAATAAGTTTTTAGCTATTGCATGCTTTCCTTTATAATTTTTTCCTTCTTTGCTATATCCATTTATACCTTTCTTTAACTGAGAACGTGCATTAGAAATCATTACTGCACCTTTTTCTGGGTCTACAACAGCTACTGGTATAGCTGCTATAGCCTGAGCTGTTCCTCCTATAGTATTAAATGTCTCTTTCATTGCATTTTTAATATATTCTTTATTCTGTTCTTTAATTTCTTCATCTTTGCTTACTAAACTCTCTGCAATACTTGTAGAATTGAAATTTGGCTCATTTAATAAGCTTGCTATACTAAAATTATTTCTTCCCACTTTAATATTTGTATCACCTGTTTTTTTGGCACTTTCTATAGCTTTTTTAACCTTTTCCACTTTGTCATTTCTTTTATATTGACTAGCTCTTGATGCAATATTTTTTATAGGTGAAGTTACTGGTTTAGTAACTTTTCCTAACAATTTGAAATTCCTGCTAGCAACACTTTTAGCTATCTTCACACCAGCCATAACTGCTAATGTAGATTTTAATGCATCCTTTAAAGACCCTGATTTTATTCCAAATATCTTCTTAAATATAACCTCTGCCTTCAATATAAAATTCAATAATAATATTGCTATTATTGAGCCAGATATAGATTTGCCAGCCATGTTAAATGCTAAGCTTACCATTAAAGTATACAATAAAGCATGTACACTTTGTATGATTACATTAAAAGTATACTCTTTTAACCAATTGCTAAGAGATTGAGATTTATTATCTTTTATCTTATCTATTGAATATGTAACTCCAATTATAGGTGCCATAAATGTTAATATTGCTACTACCAAGAAACGTTTAAAGTACATAAATAAGAATTTTATTAATAAGTATATAAGTACTCCATACATTATTAATCCTGGCCATCCAACACTTGCTTGTATTGCATATGCGCTACTTCTGATTGAATCATATAATGATTCTTCTCCTCCGACCAAGACTAGCATTTATCAAATCAATTAAAGAACTATTCAAATTTAATATAAATATCATAACATAATGTATAGCAAATACTATAATAAAACTTACTAACCAACTAACTAATAATTCTTTATATTTAGCCTTTTGTTCACCAACTGTTGCAAGTGCCATTCTTACTCCTAGATATATTAATGTTATAAGTAACCCTATTATTGAAATATTTCTAACTATATAATACCATGCTGCTATATTTTCTCTAATTGTATACATTACACTATCTTGAGCTAAATCCATTCCCCCTGCAGTTTTAAAGTTAAAAAAATTTACATCTAACATTGGTACTTTATTATTTACTAATTTCTCTATTGTTAAGCTTGCTTCTTCTCCAGTAGTCCATTCCATTACAGCATTAATTGTCAACTCTATTATTGATGCCCAACCTATAAAAACCATTCTAAATATATAAGTAGTTATTCCTATAAACCAATCTAATAATTCTGCTAAACTATTCAAAACCCAATCAAAGTTAAATTCTACCATGTCAAAATTGCCCTCTTGCAGTCCTTCAAATTCCATATCATCAATATCTGTATCTTGAATAACCAATTTACTTCCGTCAGGCCATTTAAATTTTTCAGAATTTTTTTGTACTGTTTCCGCAGATGGTATTTTACTTAATCTATAAACCTCTGTAAATGAATATATGTCATGTATTCTTACACCATTTTCTGGACTAGAAGCTTCTGCGATTTGATTATTACCAATATATAATGCAACATGTCCATCTTTCCATAAAATGTCCCCTGGTTGTAATGTAACACTACCATATTTTACAACCTTGAATATCTTATTTTTTGATGCTGCATTTGATTTATATGAAGAAGTAGTCCATGCCCAACCATTATCTAATAATTCGATATCACATGTTTTTTTATAGACAAATGCTACAAAAGAAGAGCAATCAAATGCTAATTTATTTGTAAACGATGCATTTACACTATCAGCTCCACTATGTGAAGACAATCTGTTATTGTAACCCTTCATTCTATTATCTTGTGAATATCTTAATAAATCTTTCTTATTACCTTCGTTCACATATGATCTAGCAAAATTTGCTATCTTTCCTTGTGCAGTTTCTTTGGCTGATGCTTTTCCTGTTAATCCAGAAACAGAACCTTGTCCCTTAAAAACAGTTGTTAATTTAGAATCCTTTATTGCTTTAACACCTTTATTAGTTATTCTTGCTATTTTTGTATATGGTGTTACTGATTTACTTGTTTTATTTACAGTACCTCCTCCTGCATTTCCCCACGTATGAACTATTTCATTATTTCCTACATATATCATTACATGTGGCGTACTTGGTGCAATTAATATGTCGCCTGGCTTTGGACTTCCAGACACTATTTCAAAATATCCTTCTGATCTTGCACACAAACTTTGAGGTGTAACAAATCCCCCGCTTCCTGATAAAGCAGCTGAACAATCTAATCCTGTTGATTGATGTATTGCCATACTAACCCATCCAACACAGTCAAGAGCATACTTATTACTAAATCTTGTCCCACTACCTTTTCCACCTTCTGTTGTTCCTGATGTCTTTTGTCCACAATATGCTTTGGACCTATGACTAGCATTCCATGAATACACTGTTTCACTACTATGTTTTTTTGCAAAATTAATAGCAAATTCCGCTATATAGTTTCCTATTTCTTCTTTTGATTTGCTACTTGCATATGTTATATTCATACCAATGAATATGTTAATAAAAATAAGGAAGATAAATAACAATATAATTTTTACTATTAAATTTTCAAATTTATTATTTATATCTTTCATTTTATCCTCCTTATTTTTTATTTAATATTTATTGTTTGTTCGTCATACTTTAAAATACCTGATTCGTATTCTTTAAAATTAAAATCTTTTTTTCCTTCTTTTATTATTTCTTTTGTTCTCATCCTTGGATTATATACATATATTCCTTTATTAGATACACTGTATAAAAATCTATAATCATCTATCCACATAAATGAATTAATTTCTTCTTCTATCTCCAATTTTGGAAATTGTCCATCTTTACTAAAAAATTTAACCACTTTTCTATTATTATCTTGTGAAATATAATAGTCTACTTTATTACTACTAATATTAAAAGTTGAATCTTCGTTCTCACTAATTTGCATTGAACAATAGTAACCCTCTTCTCCTTTTTTAGCTACTCTTTCTTTTTCTTTTACGAATACCAAGTCTTCTTCTACATTTATGTTCACATTTCCGGGAATTTCATCTTCGCCTATATTTTTTATTGATTTATCTTCTATAATACTTCCTATGTAATTTTTATATAAAGTTATTCCTTTGTTATCTGACACATTGTATTCTAATTTAACTCCTTTTAAAGAATATGTTAAGCTAATTTGATTATCTTCAATTTGATAGTCATCATAGTCTGACCATATATCTGTAAGATTACTTGCCGTTACTTTTATGCTACTCATATTAAGTCCTGTACTTAAAAATTCTACAAAATCTTCTGAAGTCTCTTTATCATTTCTATATATAGAAATTTCATTTTGGTTAAAAAATATATACATATCTTTAGTTTTATAGCCAATTATATCTTCTTGTTCAAAAATTGGATTTCCTAGATTATTTTTTATATTATTAAAGCTATCTCCTACTTTTATATTATTTACTATTTCAGTATTGTATTTTTTATTAAATACAATATTAAATACTCTTTTACCTATTTTTCTAACTTCAATTCCCTCTTCAAAATATATATCATAATTTTTAAATGTGCTATCTTTACTTCCAAAATTTGTTTTTGTTCCAATCCATTCTTCTTTTATTAAATTATTTAATATGTTAGAATTGATAGCCACCTCTATTTCTTCATCTTCTTTATAATTCTTTACTTGCATTTTTGAATCTTGTTCTTCAAAGTAATTTGAATTTCCATTTACTATCATATCTGTAACTTCTTGTTTTTCATTGTCACATATGACTTCTATTGTAATATTTTTTGACTTATCTATCATAACAAAATTTGAATACTTCAATACTTTAGCAATATATATAGATATATTTTCAAAAAATTGTTGATTACTATCTTCTCCTTCATATAAATCTTTATTAAATTGCAAATATATATTTTCTATATATTTCTTATCTTTACTATCCTTTTCACTTATATAATTACACCCCATATATACAACAACTTCTCTTACAGATTTAAAATCATCAATGCCTGCATATTCCTTATTTTTCACCTTGTTTTCAAATACCTTATTATCTATGTATTTAGCTATAGTTGCAAGGAATAGTAATATTAAAGTTAAACTAATTATTATTATTATTATCTTTTTTGTTCCTATTTTCTTTATCTTCTTTTTAATTATCTCTATATAATCTTTCATATTTCTAACTTCCTATCTTTGATAAAGTCTTTTTTGCACTCACATTATCTTCCATACTTTGTACTGTTGCAGAATTTTTAACTCGTAAAATATTTCTTAATACTCTTTCTCCTCTTGATAAAGCTCCTAAAAACACTACAGCTAGAATCGGAGCCTCTTGGACTATGTTAGATGCAATAGTCATAAATATCATATACAAAGCCGCATGCAATGGTTGAATTAATACATTTAAAGCATATTCTTTTGTCCAAATTTTGAAAGAATTTCCTTGATTATCTCCTGCTCTATCAAATACATATTGGATTAAAACTAAAGGAGAAATTATTACTAAAAAAGCCGTATTAAATAACCTTTTTCCATACATCCAAAAAAACTTAACTTGATAAAAAGTTATCATCCAATAAATAATCGTAGGAATTAGTATTGAGAATCCCTTTTCTGTCGATGATGTTGCAGTATTTAAAATAGAATTTTCTATTCCTTTTATCTTTCCACCACATAAAGATGTCATTAAACTCTCACACAAATCGATTAGTACTTGTCCTATTTGAGTTATTATAATCATTATATATGGCAATATCATTAATATTATAAAACCTACAACCCAATTAACAAGCATTGTTTTATATTGAGCCTTTTGTGTTGCTACAGATGCCATTGCCATTCTTACCCCTGTATAAATTAATACTAGTAATGCTAATCCAATAGCTATATCTCTTATTACATAGTAAAAAGATGCTATTCCCTGTTTTACATTTTTCTGTAAATCTGTATCATCTGCTGAATCACTAAAAAAGTTAATATCTAATATATTTACCTTATTAAATACTAATTTTTGAATTGAAAACCCACTCCCATATTCTTTGTCTATTGTTGCATTAGTGGTATCTTTAGTCGTAATTGTCAAAAACACTCTAACAAAAGTCGGTATAGTATTAAAAATCACAACTAAGTTTTTTATAATTGAATTTGTAGTACCCTCTTCTATTTCATATCCTTTTGGGTCATCATTTTCTCCAACTTTTGAGCTACCATTTTCACTGTCTTCTTTATATGTATCATAATCTACAGTTGCATCATCCATTGTAATTTTTTCTGTTCCATCATAAGAAAATACTATTCTAGGAAGAAAAATAGAGCTAATAATAGTCATTATTAACATTGTTGAAATTAATTTTCTCATAGTATTTTCCTCCTTTTTTCTATTTATTCATAATATTATTCATATTTGTTTCAACAAATTCAAATTCCTTTTTAGTTGGCTGAATTGCTATTACTGCAGAATCATTCCCAACTTTTAATAAACCTTCTCCTCTATTGCATGTAATTAAAAAGTTTGCTTCTCCTTCACTCAATTTAAATACTTCTCTTATATATTGTATCTCTGATTTATCTTGTGCTAAAAACAATTTTGTATCTGACGATGTTAAAACAGCTTGAACCTCTGGTTTTTCATAAAAGTCTTGGAACTTTTGTGACATTACAGCTAATGAAACATTTCTTTTTCTCGCACGTCTTGCCATGGTATTTAAAAAATCTACAGCTTCTGGATAAGGCAATAACATCCAAGCCTCATCTATAAGGACCCTTTTCTTGGCAGCCTTCGACTTATCTTCACTATTCTTTTTAACATATTTCTCCCAAATCCATGAAAGCAAAATTTGTTGTGCTAACGGTCTTGCAAATCTCTCTTCTAATTGTGATATATCTAAATTTATAAATGGTACTCCTTCTAATAACTCAAAAGTAGATTGACCATCGAAATATGCCATTTGGCCATTATATTCCCTAACGTACTGTCTCATAACTTTTATTAAATAACTATAATGAAACTTATAATCACTATTTTCATTACTTTGTGCTTTTTGTAAAATTCTTCTATACCAAGATCCTATTGTTGGCATTTCTTTTTTTTCTCTACCAAGATAACTGTTATGAGAAATATTTCCTACTACATTACCTTTATATAAACTATTAATATCATTTGTTATACCTAATGCTGCATATTCTTCAGAAACTGATTCTGCTATTATTTGCTTTGTAAGTTCATTTACCTCTGAACTTCTAGTACTTCCTCTTGCCATTGTTAATAATGCTTGTGTTACATCTTCTACTTTGTTTTCAACATTTAAAGCCATTCTTTCTTTTCCTGTTATTTCATCTTTAACTACTTCTGGTTCTAAATCAAATAGATTTATTATTGTATTGGAATTTGGACTTATTGTCACATTAATTCCTCCTAATGCCTCTGCTACAATCCCATATTCGCCTTCAGCATCTAGTGCTAAACTTTCTATTCCCATCAAAACAGAAGATCTCGAAGTCAATGTTTTTATTGTAACACCTTTACCCGCACCAGACTTTCCAAAAATAACCATATTGTAATTACTTAAAGTTGGGCTAAAGTTATCAAATAAAACTGGCAGACCTGTTTGTACATTAAATCCAATTGGAATACCCTTTTCATGTCCAATCTCAGATGTAAAAAATGGAAAAACTGTTGACATTGAGTTTCTGTCAAATACATGTTTTTTGTTTAATTTATTTTCAGAAAATGGCATATTGCTCTTAAAAGCTTCATCCTGAAGTGCCCATGCTGGTTTAACATCTATTAATGTTTTTGCCATTTCTGCAGTTAATAGTTCTGTGTATTTATCTAATTCATCCAATGTATATGCAAAAAGAGTACATATTACAGAAGCTTCATATAATTTATTAAACCCTGCTGCTATTTCATCTCTTAATTCCTCTGCTTCTAATCTCTTTTGTTCCAATATTCTTTCCCTGTTTATATCTCCTCTATTAAAAGCAACTATTCTTTCAGATTCCAATTCGTTTATTGTTCTATTCAATTCTGTTTGAGAGGAATTCTCTCCTTTAGGAGTTATAAATACAGAAATATTAGCATCTCCAAATGTATACATTCCTCTTAAAAACTCTGGAAAAGTACACATCCTTGGTATAGCTGCAACTACCATACTCCTAGCAAATCTTGTCTTTGTTGATATTATTTCTAAATGATTTGTATTTGTGGCATCTATACCAGCAGGTGCTATTAAATCTTTTATTGTTTTATTTTTTAAAAAATGATTTTTTTCTACTTTTTTAATTTCTGTCTCTTTTTGAGGCTTTTCACTTTTTCTCATTTGATTTTATTTCCTCCTTTTCATTAGCTTATTCTGTTTTTCTAGGTCTTCCTCTTTTAACTTTCTTTTCTTCAGTATCTTCTTTATTATCTTCCTCAGTTACTCCAACAATTTCTTTCTTAGTTTGATCATATAATTCTTCACTCATTTGGCCTTTATACTCTTCAATTATCTCTAATGCCTTCTTCATTATTTTATTTTCATTTTTTATTTTTTCATCAGCAACCTTTATACTTTCTGTTGCTAGATTTACTGCTTCTCTATCAATCATTTCATCAAGCATCTCTTTTTTCTTTTCCAATACGTCTTTTCCAACACTATAAAGTGCATCATATTCTGCATCTAATGCTTTTGATAATTGCATTATTTCTGATTCATCCCTATTGTATGCTGCATATAATAGCTCTGATAACTCTTCTGAATTTAGTATCTTTCCTGTTACCCCAGATGAACCTAAAGATCTTAACACAGTTTGTGTTCTAGTATATAACTCAGAAAAACAAATATTATCTACTTCTTCTTTTGTCATACTTTCGCTTATTTCTGTTTCTGAAGAATAATATGATACAACTACATATGTTTTTTGTTGTAAAATATTCCTATTCATACTCATTCTCGCAATATAATCTGATATATCAATACTATATTCTAAAACATTTTCTCTTCTTCTTTTTTCAAAGGCTAATTTTTCTAATCTTTTCATTTCACCATTTGACTTAGCTACATATATTTGTTGATCTATATCTCTAATTTCTTTTTCCATTACATGCAATCTTTTTTGATATTCTTCTAAAATATCTTTTAAATTTAAACTTGTAGTTTGCACATATAATTGTATTGGTGATCTTAGTGTATTTAGGAATTGTACAAATCCAGACTCTACAGAAACTTTCTCTTCTTCTGACATCAAGTCATAGTTACCACCTTTACATCTAACAACCATTACATATTGGGTTCTGTTTTTTCTTATTATCATATTATCTTTAATTTCATCAAAATCCATAAAATCATATACTGAATTTTTTAAATCATAGCTTTTTGATTTTTCTTTTTTATTAGACACATCCGAATTCACTATATCTGTATTTTCTCTTTTCATTTCATTACTTTTTCTGTTTTTCATAACTAAAATAATATATATAATACTTAATGAAAATAATAAAATACTAAAAAACACCAGTAAAATTATTAGAATCTGAACCAATTCCATTATCTTTCTTCCTCCTCTTCTTTTTCTTGTGTATTTACATATGTATAAGTCTTCTTGTTTTTAATAAACTTAAAATATCTAATAATTATTTCACTTAATGGTTCTCCGCCTATTTTTTTTGTAAACTTAATTCCGGATAAAGTAGGAATTTTTATCATTCCTATTCCATAACCTAATACTGCACATATTACAATACAAGCTATACCTATTACCTTTAACCTAAGCATTAAAAATAAGAAATATAATAAGGCTCCTAGTATAATTCCTCCTGCAGTTGTAATTAATGCCTTTATTGTAAAAATATACAATATCCTCGTTTCTCCTTTTACATTACGTGGTATATAATATGTTCCCATTGTTTTCCCTCCCTGTTTTATATAGAAGTAGATAAAAAATTATATAATATACTCCAAATTAATTGAGCACCAAATATAACCATGGTTGCTATAACAACTCCTACTAATTGCGATTTTAATTTTGCTTTTTGCTCTGGATTAGCCATCATATATTTTATACCAATAACAGTCAGTGCTATTACGACAATTACATTTCCAATAGCCACTAATATTTGTGCTATTGGAATAATTATTCCTTGCAATTTACTTTCATCTAAACTATATGATTTTTCTCCTTTATTAATAAAACCTTTTGCCTGACTTTGCATTTCACTCCATGAAAGTCCATCTGCATTAGAATAATTTGGTAAAATTAATAATATTATTAAAAATATTATTAAAATTATATT
>CAQRYF010000021.1 GCA_948875265.1 uncultured Clostridia bacterium | reverse complement strand
AGAAAATGAATTGCAAAAAATAGCTGAATCAGTAGAAACAGAAGAGATAAAAAAAGAAAAAGATGAATTTGTGATAGTGCCAACAAAAAAGGAAATTACAATAAAATTTAATTTATACGAAAAGCAATTACAACAACTAATAAAATTCTTAGATTTATCAAATATCGAATATGAAAGAGAGGATATATAAATGAATATATACGAAAAACTTTTAAATATACAAACAGAACTTAAGGCTCCAAAAGGGCAAGAAAATAAATTTGGACATTATAAATACAGAAGCTGTGAAGATATTTTAGAAGCTGTAAAACCACTACTAGCAAAAAACAAAGCAACATTACAGCTTACAGATAAGATAGAGAATTTGGGAAATAGATATTACATAAAAGCAACGGCAATACTGATTGATACAGAAGACACAAAAAATGAAGGAATAGCTTGCGTTGAGAATACAGCATATGCAAGAGAATGTGAAGAGAAAAAAGGAATGGATGATAGTCAAATAACAGGCACAGCAAGTAGTTATGCAAGAAAATATGCTTTAAATGGATTATTTTGTATCGATGATACTAAAGATGCAGATACAAATGAATTTAAAGAACAACAAGACAAATCAAACAAAGATAACCAAAAACAAATAGAAGTAACTGAAGAAAATATAGATGATTTAGTAACAGAGCAACAAGCTAAAACAGTCTATGCAATTATGAAACAAAAGGGCTTAGAAGTAGAAAAACAATTACAAAGTAATTATGGAATATCAAATACAAAAGATTTAACTAAAAGACAATATGCAAGTATATTAAACGCAATTAAAAGTATGCCAAACAAGAAGTAGGTGGTAATATGCAAACTACAGGAACATTAGAAGAAATAAACATAGATTATAAGACAGGAAAACCTAAAATAAGCTTTTTAATCGACGGAAAGGACAAGTTGCCAGATATAGAACAATTAAAAGGTTTAAGGCTTAAAATAGAGGCAAAGAGATATATAAAGAAAAGAACAACTAATGCAAACAATTATTTTTGGAAACTTTTGCAAGAATTATGTGAGCTAGCAGAGATAGACACTATTGAAGAATACAAAAGAAGAGTAAAAGAATTAGGAATATTCAGAAGATTTAAGATAGAAAAAGACAATATAAAAACATTTGAGAAGATGTGGACAGCACAAGGCATAGCTTGGTTTTGTGAAACAGCAGACACAGAATATATATCAGACACAGAATTTAAAATTATAAATGCTTATTATGGATCAAGTTCATTCAACAGTAAGCAAATGGCAAGACTTATAGACGGAGTAGTTCAAGACTGTAAAGTTTATGGAATAGAAACAAAATCACAAAAAGAAATAGATAGTTTATTGAAAGAATGGGATAAGAAATGAAACGATATTCAATATTAAATAATTTAGATACTTGTTTCTTTTGTGGTAGACAAGCAGAGTGTATACATGAAGTTTATTTTGGAACAGCAAATAGGCAAGTTTCAATTGAGAATGGATTTTGTGCTGGTTTATGTCATAAAGAACATAATATGTCAGATAATTCAGTTCATTACAACAGAAACATGGATTTAGAGTTA
This sequence comes from uncultured Clostridia bacterium, assembly GCA_948875265.1. GTDB lineage: Bacteria > Bacillota > Clostridia > TANB77 > CAG-508 > CAG-269. The sequence goes on along the minus strand of CAQRYF010000021.1, from coordinate 22,695 downwards.
AAAAGAGTATATCAAAGAGAATATGAAAAAACACATACAAGAGAAGAATTTATAAAGTTAATAGGAAAAAGTTATTTATAAAAAATATTAGGAGGAATAGAAAAGTGAAAATATTAAAGATGATACTAGCTATAATTTTATGTATAACACTATGCATATTTATACGTATAAAAGCAAATAAAAAGGCGAAAGATATATTTTCTTGGGGATATTGTACAGGCATATTAGTAGCTTTTATATTAGACATAGCATTAGAAATAGTTAAATAAACTTCAACAACTAGGGCAGGACTAAACAACTGCCCTTATATTTTACGAAAGGAGAAACTAATGGCGGAGAGAAGAATGTTTGCAAAGACAATAATAGACAGTGATGCTTTTCTCGATATGCCTACATCAGCAAGATTATTGTATTACGATTTAGGTATGAGGGCAGATGACGACGGTTTTGTTAATAGTCCTAAAAAAATAATAAGAATGACTGGAGCATCTGATGATGATTTAAGTGTCTTAATAGCAAAAAAATTTATCATACCATTTGAAAATGGAATTGTCGTAATAAAACATTGGAGAATACATAATTACATTAGAAAAGATACTTATAATGAAACAGCATATAAAGAAGAAAAAGCAATGTTAATACTAGATGAAAATAAAAGTTACAAGCTAGTTGAGAATGAACGTATACAACCCGTCGACGAGCCGTCGACACAGGTAAGGATAGGTAAGGTTAGTATAGGTAAGGATAGGTTAGAGTTAGATAATAATATACCAGCTTCCGAAGAAAAATCTTCTACAGCTTCTGCAAAAGCCAGCAAACACAAACATGGAGAATATAAAAATGTATTGCTGAAAGATGAAGAATTGCAGAAACTACAGAAAGAATATCAAAATTGGGAAGAGCTTATAAAATACTTAGATGAATACATTGAAATGAAAGGATATAAAGCAAAATCGCACTATCTATGTATAAAAAAATGGGTTGTAGATGCAGTTAAAAGACAAAACGGAAATAGCAATAACAGAGCAAAGGAGGCTTTTCTAAATGAATAAACAAGAATTTGTAAGAGAGCTAGAAAAAATAGAAATAGCATATAAAAAGAAATTTACTCAAGAAGAATACGGAATATGGTTTAAAGAATTTGGAACAACAGACATAAAAGAGTTTGGAAAAGCTATAGATAAAACAATAAAAGAAGTTAAATTTATACCAAAAGTAGCAGACGTAAGGTTAAGGATAGCAGTAAATCCAAACGATTATTACATAGACCAATATTCACATTTATACAAGAATTTGGAATGGTGTGAATTGATAAAAGGAGAGTGAAAGACAAATGAAAATAAATCAAAGACAAAGAATAATAAATTATATTAGAGAATTTGGAAGTATAACAAGCTTAGACGCATATAAAGACTTAGGAATAACACAGTTAGCTACAAGAATAAAAGAACTTAAAGATTTAGGATATGAATTTGAGACAAAATGGGAAAATAGTAAAAACAGATATGGAGAACGAGTAGATTATAAAAGATATTATTTAGCGGATATGGTAGCAGAAAATATGAACCATATACCACAGATTTAGGAGGAAGATATGATAATAGTGAGTCAAGACGAAAAACATATAGTAAATTTTGAAAAAATAAAAGAGATTAGAATAAATAGCTATAATTGCTTAATGGCAGATATTTATTCAGATTATGAATTACGATTAGGAAACTACAAAACTGAAGAAAGAGCAAAAGAAATATTACAAGAGATAGTAAGCGAATATAAAAAATATGCAACCATATCAAATATATCAGGTAATGATATTAGAGGAATATATGATATTCCAAAAGTATACAAAATCCAAAGGAGTAGCTTATGAAATACAATTATCCGCCGTTAGAGCGGAATATGTGGAAACGCAATAAAAAATAATCTCTGTACTGGCTGTAACAAATTAGAAAACATAAACTTTCACGGACAAGCCGAATGTGATTTAGTGCAAGAGCCGATACAACAAATAAAACAAATTTTAGGAATACAGGAGAAGATAGAAATATGAAATTTGAAGACATGATAAATACAATAATATTAGGAGATAGTTACGAATTAATAAAAAATATACCAGACAAAAGCATTGATTGTATATATACTGATATTCCATATTTAATAACACACGGAGAAAGAGGAGATAGTCCGCTAGCAAGAAGGATTGATAGAGTTCACAATACATATTTAAAAGATATAAAAACTGGAATAGATTACAAAATATTGGAGGAATTTATAAGAATATCAAAAAGATTAAATTGCTTTATATGGTGTAGCAAGGAACAAATATATGATATACTAAAATTTTTCAAAGAAAAGGGATATATGTTTGAAGTGCTTATTTGGGCAAAAACTAATCCAACTCCTGCAACAAATAATGTTTGGCTACCTGATATAGAATACTGTTTATATTTTAGACAAAAAGGAGTAAAGCTTAACGAAGGATATAAATTAAAAAGCAAATGGTATGAAAGTCCAATAAACAAAAAAGATAAGGATAAATATAAGCATCCAACTATAAAGCCATTGAAATTAGTAAAAAGACATATATTACATACAACGCGAGAAAATGACATAGTACTTGACTGCTTTAGCGGAAGTGGAACAACATGTGTGGCAGCTAAAGAGTTAAATAGACGATTTATTGGCATAGAAATAAATCAACAATACTACAAGGCCAGTTTAGATAGATTAAATGGAATATTAGCAAATGGCCAGATAAGTTTTGATACAGATATAAATAAAATCTAAGGAGGCAAAAGGTGAACAAATACAGAAATAAAAAAGTACAAGTAGATATGTATGTGTTTGACAGTATAGCAGAAAGCAAGAGATATAAAGAACTAAAATTATTAGAAAGAGCAGGAGAAATACAAAACTTAGAACTACAACCACATTTTATATTACAAGAAAGTTTCAAAAAAAACGGAAAGACATTTAGAAAAATAGAATATATAGCAGATTTTATGTATTGCCAAAGTCGGAAAAACAATAGTAGAAGACGTAAAAGGAATGCAGACAGATGTATTTAAAATAAAACATAAACTATTTGAAAAGAGATATCCAGAACTGGAACTAAAAATAATTAAGTAGGAGGAGTACAATGATAGATTGGAAAAAAGAATATAACAAACTATATAAAATATTATTAACAGTAACAATATTAATAGCAATAAGTTTAATAATGTTTATAGCAACATTTAGTAAAGTGACAATAAAGTTAAAAGAAAAAGATAATAAAATAACAGAACAGCAAATAGAAATACTAGACTTAAAAGAGCAGATACATATATTAGAAAATGTAAAGGAGGACTAATATGTCAGAAGAAATAAAAAGAAAATTAAGTGATTTACAAGACTACATAGAAAATGCAGATAGTGAATTATATTATGCAAAACAAGAGCTAGATGAATTATGGAATAAACTAGAAGATGATTCAAGTACAACAATAAAAGATATAAATAATCTAAAAAGAGAACTGAAACGAGATGGACTATATTCAGACAAGCTAGAAGAATTTTTAGAAAATTATATGAAATATTGCAATAAATAATAGAGCATACTACACTAAAAGGAGTGTAGTATGCAAGACAAAGAAATAATACAAAAATGGCTAGCAGGCTTAACAAAAAATCAATTAGCAAAGCAATATAAACGAGAATATAACATGCAAATAAGAAACATAAGATCAAGTGTAAGACATAGACACAGTCGGAAGATTTGTAACAAACTATGAAGCTCTAAACAAAGTAGAGCAAGTAATATATAAATATTTAAAGAGTCGGGGACTGAAAATCCTTGTATCAAGAAAGAGAGGTAAAAAATGAGTAAAATAAAATTTGAAATAAAAAATAGATGGACAGGTTCAATATTATTTGAATATGAAAAAGAAAACAATACTTTAAAGGATACTGTTGATAAAGCAGTTGAAGAAAAAATAGACTTAACAGGAGCAAACTTAGAAGGAGCAAACTTAGAAGGAGCAAACTTAAGAGGAGCATACTTAAGAGGAGCATACTTAAGAGAAGCAAACTTAAGAGGAGCATACTTAAGAGGAGCATACTTAGGAGGAGCAAACTTAGGAGAAGCATACTTAAGAGAAGCAAACTTAAGAGGAGCATACTTAAGAGGAGCATACTTAGGAGGAGCAAACTTAGGAGAAGCATACTTAGAAGAAGCAAACTTAGAAGAAGCAAACTTAGAAGGAGCATATATCTATGTAGATGACAATGAAATAGATGTAGAAAATAAAATAAAGGACTTTGAGAAAAAAAGCAATATAAAAATTACAGAAACATACATAAATAAGAACATTATTCCGACCAGATGGAATGCTTTTTGGAGATACGGACTAATAGTTTGTGACTGGGAAATTAAAGAGAAAGAAGAAGCAACAGAAGAAAACAAAGAAATAGAAGAATTATGGGGAAATACAATTGGAAATTCAAAACAATGTAGAGATGATTTTGCTTTAAAAAACAGATTAAAAATAAACGAACTAGTAAGAACAGTAAACAAACTAAGAGAAAGCGAGGAAAAATATGGTAATTAGAAAATGTGATAGATGTGGAGAAGTAATAAAAAATAACTATTGGACAATAGATATATTTGAGAAGCAAGATAATACTATGAGAAACACAGCGATTGGGGCTTCTAACAACATAAGCGAAAACATAAAGATGATGTTAAATCAAAAAGAAGAATATTGCCAAAAATGTATAGATGAAATAAAAGATACAATCAATACAAAAAAAGAAAGCGAGGAAAAGTAGAATGAAGAAAATAATAGTAAGTTTAATACTAATAGTGATGATAGTAGTGATAGCATACATATCAAAAGATTTAATAGTACAAGATGCTATAGCAAATGATAATAGATTTATAGAAATAGATAAATACAATAAGGGGATTATTGTTTATGACAAACAAACTAAAGTAGAATATGCAATAAGTGATGGTGATTACAACAGAGGAACAATTACACTATTAGTAGACCAAGAAGGCAAACCACTAGTATACAAAGAAAGCGAGTGATACAAATGACAATAGAACAAAAACTAGAAAGAAAAATAAATAATATAGTGCAAATAACACGGAAAATGGCCAGAAGAGATAGAAATAACACAAGAGGAATATAATCAGCTATCAAAAGAAGTACAACAAGAAGTAAAAGGCTTTACAGAAGTATTAGATAAAAATAAACAGCCACTTAATAAATTTATGAACGTTAAATTAAAAATAAAAGAGTAGGAGGTACAAATGAGTAAAGAAGAACTTATAAAACTATTAAAAGAGTACAAAGAAAACAAAGCTAGATTAAATATAAAATTAAAAGAATTGAAAAACGCAAGAATAGCTTTAAATAAAATAGATACAGATATGAGTACAACTAGTTCATATGGAGAAAATCAAGATATACATAGCAAAAATAAAATAAGCAATAAAGTATTAAGTAAAATAGAAGCAAATGATGAAAGAAGATTAGAACTAAAAGAAGAAATAAGTAATCTAGAAGAAATAGTAAAAGAATTAAGGGATAAAGTAGAAACGGTAAAAGATAGACTAGAAGGACTAAAATATAAAGAAAGAGAAATATTAATAGCTTATTATGTAGAAGGAAGAACGGCTGAAGACATAGGAAACAAATTATATTTTCAATTATTTAACCAAACAAGAAGTGATAGACATATACAAAGAATAGTAGAAAAAGCAACTCAAAAAATGCTAAAATTATAAAATGTCATAAAAATGTCGTAAACATGTCGTATTAATATACAAATATATATAGTATAATAACAATAGTAAAAATGGCTCAGCAAGAAATTGCTCAATAGTCCAAGAGCAAAAGAATTAAATAAAAGCACCAATTTATTTAATTTAATTATATAAACTTTTTCAAGAAAAGAGTAAACGCTTTTAATGTTTGCTCTTTTAAATTTGCAAAATTAACATAAAAATGGTATAATAGTAATTGAAATAGCATAAAATTAAAAGATTTCAGTTGTAAATGCAACAAAACCAGGAAAAATATGCAAAAATATTGAAAAAATTCACAAAAAGTGTTTACTTTTAAAAACAACTCTAGTATAATATTTATACAGATTAAGAAAATAAGTGTTGTCGAATTTGTCGAAGAAATCTGTTTAGTAATTTAGTTTGTTATTCACATAACAAGTACAAAAAAGACTAGAGTTCCAGCTCTAGTCTTTTGCTATATGTATTAATCACAAAAACCTTTGAAGATTTTATAAAGCAATGTCAACACATAGACTTTTATTAGTAATTTAGCCCATTTCCTCACGTTATCACCTCCTTGAGCACAGACAAAGGGCAATACAACAAGTACAAAATTATTATACTATGAGTTATAAGAATAATCAATATAAAATAAAAAATATGTAAAAAAATGTCAAAGAGCTTATCGAAAGATAGGTTCTTTTTTATGTTATTACCAGTATGCTAGGTAACTGATAATATAAAAGCGAGTAGTTTTGCCAAATCACCACTTTTTAGAAATATATTAGTTAAACAATAAAGAACTTTCCTAGCGAGTTCTAATTTACTTTTTATAGTGTTTATAAGAAAGAGGTAATCTTATGACGAATGAAGAAAGATTTCAAAAATACATACAAGAAAATTGTAAAAACTGTAAAAACAGAAAAACAGATTTATGCAATATAAGAATATCAGCAATAGAAAATATAGTAAGAACAAAGTGTGAGTATTATGAAAGAGAAGATTAATTATGCAGAATGCATGAAAAGAAAATGCAGTGAATGTAAATATTATGATGAGTGTTTTGAGTATAAGCCAAAGGAGAGAAAAATGTTAATAAAAGCTAAAAGGATAGATAATTTAGAGAAAAAAGTAAGTGAGTATAAAAATAAAGCAGTTATAAAATATTTAAATTCAAAAGGATATGAATGTAATGAATCAATAAAAAGTATGAGGAAGGTAAACAGTTTACTTAAATCAGAAATGAAAAAAGTAGTAATTGATATTCAAAATGAGAGACTATCAAGGATAGGAGCATATTATACTTGGGAGGCTTATATAAAAGTAAAGATAATAGATACGATTACAGGAAAAGAGGTATAAAAATATGTGGAATATATTTATAGGGATTATACTAGGTTGCATAGGAGTTTTAGCAATAGCTATTACTCTTTTTGTTTTAATAGCAATAATTGATACAACAATAAAGCAATTTAAAAGAAAATAGAAGGTAAATAAATGTAAATTAGAAATGGGGTGAACTAAAATTGAATGAAAAACAGGAAAAGTGTATAAATTTAATGATTACAACTAATAAAACTCAAAAGCAAATCGCTAAAGAAATTGAAGTGTCTGAAAAAACAATATGCGAATGGAAAAAGCAAAAGGAATTTAAAGATGAAATAGATAAAAATATAAAGGAAAATTTTAGCTCACTTGCTGTAGAAGCTCAAAAAGAGTTAAAAAAATTATTAAAATCTAACAATGAATATATAAGAATACAAGCAGTAAAAGATATTCTTGACAGAGCAGGATTTAAACCTACTGAAAGAATAAAAAATGAAGTTGAACCTTCTAAAAAGTTTGCAGATATTTGCAAACAATTAGGTGGTGAGGGGCTTCATGAATGAAGAAATAATATTTGAACTATCGCCTAAATATATTGATTTTTGTAACACAACTGACGATGTAGATGTTGATATATTGGAAGGAACAACAGCAAGTGGAAAGACAACAATAGCAGCAGGAATAAAATTTATGAGAATGGTTTCTATGTCTAATAAAAAAGAACATATAATTGCAGCAAGAACAACGGGTGTTGCTGAAAAAAATATAATAAATCAAGACAATGGAATATTAGATATTCACAAAAATGCTATATATTGCGGGAATGGGGATAAAGACCATAAGTTTTCTCATATAAAATTTGAAAATAAAATAATATATATATTAAGTTACAAAAATAAGGATCAATGGGAAAATGCCTTAGGTGGTCAATATGGGTGTGTTTACATAGATGAAGGAAATATAGCAGATATAGATTTCATTAGAGAAATACTAACAAGAAACAATTATTTATGTATAACACTAAATCCAGATGACCCTAATTTGCCAATTTATGATGAAGTAATAAATCATGCAAGGCCATACAAAAAATATGCTAATGATGTACCAGCAGAAATTATGAAAGAATTAAACAAAGTAAAACCAATAAAGAATTATCGATATTGGTTTTTTACTTTTTATGACAACAAAGGATTAACAGATGCAGAAATAGAGAAAAAGAAAACAGTAGCACCAATTGGAACGAAATTATACAAAAACAAAATACAAGGATTAAGAGGAAAAGCAACAGGATTATGTTTTGATTTACAACCTAAAAACATAATAACAGTAGAAGAAGCAAAGCAAATGAAATTTCAAATATTTTCTGTTGGTTGTGATACATCATACTCAAAAGAAAGCCATGATAAAGTAACACTTGAAGGAATAGGAATAACAGTAGATGGCAAATGTGTACTATTAAAAGAAAGAACATTCAATAATAAAGATAGAACAATACCATTTGCTCCATCCGATGTAGTTCAATGGATTGTAGAATTTATGGAAGAATTTAAGAACGAATGGGGATTTGCAAGAACATGTTTCATAGATAATGCAGACCAAGGGACTATAATGGAAGCTAGAAAAGCTAAAAGGCAAAACAATTTAATATATAATTTTGAAAATGCTTGGAAGAAAACAAAAATAATCACGAGGGTTCAACTACAAGAAAGTTGGTTGGGAACTGGTGATTTTTTAGTTGTTGATACTTGCAAAGATTATATAGAAGAATGTGGAGTTTATAGTTTTGACGAGAATAATCAACCAGAAGATGGTAACGACCATAGCATAAATGGTGGGCAATATGCTTGGCTACCCTATAAAAAGAAAATTGGTAACTGGGAAGTAATAAAAAAAATTATTAAAGATGAAAGTGAAGAATAGCATGAATAATAACATATATAAGAAAAAAACATTAAAAGTAGAAGCTTTTAAACTTGAAAAAAATTTAATTTTTCCAAGTTGGTTTATAAAAAATAGACAAATAGAAAAAATTAGTTTTAATAGTGCTGAATTTATAGAAGTAAAAATAAGAACATATCTAGGCTATGAAACAGCACGACAAGGAGATTACATCATAAAAGAAAACAATTATATACATGCTTGCCCAGGAGCAATATTTAAAGAAAGATATAAGAAAGTAGAGGAATAACATGGGAACAGTCAACAATAAATTAAAGGATATAGTAAGAAATTGGTTAAATATACAACCATCACCACGGAAATTCAATAACAATACAAGAAACAAATACATTTGAAGGTAGCTGCTTTAGAAATCTATTATGGTATAGGGGAGACGCATCAGAATTACATCAATACTATACGCAAACTGATGATATGATGGGTAATGCTAAATTTTGGGCAGCAACAAGTACAAATGGAATAGATTTTAGAAAAATACATACAGGATTACCAGCAATGATAATCGACATGCTGGCAGATATAATCGTAGATAGTTTTAACAAAGTAACAATTACAACGAATGAAAAAGCTCAAAAAGACTGGGAAGAAATAGCAAAAGACAATGATTTCAAAGAAATAATAAAACAATCAATAATAGATGTATTTGTAGAACATGATGGGGCATTTAAAATAAGTTATGATACAGAAATAAGTAAATATCCTATAATAGAATTTTATAGTGGTAGTAAAGTAGAATTTGAACGAACAAGAGGAAGAATAACAGCAGTAATATTCAAGAATTATTATGATAAAAAAGATTGTACTTATGTATTAAAAGAAAGATATGATAAAAAAAGTATAACATATAAATTATATAAAAACGAAAATGAATGCAAATTATCTGATTTAGAAGAGACAAAAGATTTAAAAGAAATAACAGACAATACATTCGTGATGGCTGTTCCTATGATGTTCAACAAATCAAAGAAATTCAAAGGTAGAGGACAAAGTATAATTGAAAAGAAAATAGACGCATTTGATAGTTTTGATGAAGTTTGGTCACAATGGATAGATGCAATAAGAGATAATAAAACTCAAACATATATTCCAGAAGACTTATTACCACAAGATGAGAATGGAAACTATCTAAAACCAAATACTTTTGATAGAAGGTTTACAAAGATTGGTTCTAGTTTACAAGAGGATAAGGGAAGCCAAATAACTAGAGAAAATAGCGATTTTGATTATGAAGGAATGTTGCAAAGTTATATAACAGCATTAGATTTGTGTTTGCAAGGTTTAATAAGTCCTAGTACATTAGGAATAGATGTTAAAAAACTAGATAATGCAGACGCACAGAGGGAAAAAGAAAAAGCAACTCAATATACAAGAGGAAAAGTATTAGATGTTTTAGAAAAAGTTATTCCTAAAGTAGTATGTATTGCTTTAATGGCTTATGATAAAGCAAGAAATAAGACTGCAGGAGAATATGAAGCAACAGTAGATTTTAAGGAATATGCTAATCCTTCGTTTGAAGCAACTGTAGAAACAGTATCAAAGGCTAGACCAAATCAAAATATAATGAGTGTCGAAAAAGCAGTTGATACAATGTATGGAGATAGCCTAACTGAAGAAGAAAAAGAAGAAGAAGTAAAAAGAATAAAAGAAGAACAAGGAATTATAGAAAAGCCTGAGCCATCATTATTTTAGGTGGTGGTTAAATGCAAGAATATGATATAAAATCTATAATGGAAGAAATAGAACAAGATTTAATTGTAAGAATGAAAAGGACATTGTGGAGTCACAAAGAAGATGAAAAAGCAAAAGGATTTGATTGGCCACAATGGCAAGCATTAAAATTAAAACAATTTCAAGAGTATAGAGAAGCTAATAAAGAACTATTTGACAAAAAAACAAAGCCATTGAACAAATATTTATATAAGCACATAAAAAAACAGTTTAAAGAAGGTGCTGCAAAGACAAATAAAGAAGCTATAAAAGCAGGATTTATAAAAAAAGAAGATTCACAGTTAGGTGGGTCTTTTTTTGGATTAAACCATAGAAAATTAGATGCTTTAATAAAAAGTACTAAAAATGATATGAACGATGTTAAATATGCTACTTTAAGAATGGCAAATGACCAATATAGACAAATAATATACAAAGCTCAAGTATATGCTAGCACAGGAGCAGGAACAGTAAAACAAGCAATAGATATGGCAACAAAAGACTTTTTATTAAGAGGATTTAATTGTATTGAATACAAAAATGGTTCAAGACATAATATAGCAGATTATTGCGATATGGCAATAAGAACAGCAAATAAAAGAGCAAACCTAATGGGCGAAGGTGAAATGCGAAAGAAATTAGGTAATCCATTAGTATATATATCTAAACATGGTGGTGCTTGTGATAAATGTACTCCATGGGAAGGAAGAGTATATATTGACGATATTTGGTCTGGAGGAAAAGCAGAAGATGGAAAATATCCAATGCTTAGTACAGCTATAGAAGGAGGCTTATTCCACCCCAGATGTCATCATGGATCTAGTACATATTATGAAGGAACAAATGATGAACCAGAAGAAGTAACAGAAGCAAAACATAATCATAATGAAAATGATAAATATACACAGTATTTACAACAAAGGCAAAAACAATATGAAAGATTAGCACTAGGAAGTTTATTACCTGAAAATGTATCAAATTATCAAAATAAAGCTAAAGAATTGCAAAATCAAATAGAAAGTAGTAAAATAGAGCTATCAAATGAAGAACAATATGCAATAAATCAATATATTAGTCCAGAAAGCTACATATTAAATGAGACATTAAGAGATGGATTAAAGTTAACGAAACAGCAAGAAGCAATAATAAATGATTTAGATAAAGCTTTAAATAAATTTCCAAAATATGAAGGAAATGTTACTCGTTCAATAATGCTTGATAACGATAGATTAAAAAAGTTTTTAAGAATGCATCAAGAAGGCAAGAAAGTAAAATATAGTTCATATACATCAACAACAGTAGGAATGCGTTATAATGATAAAAGTAATGTAGAATTACATATAAAATCTAAAAATGGTAGAGATATAAGACAATTCAATAAGGAAGAACAGGAAATATTATTTAAAAGGAATACAGCTTTTAAGATTAATAAAGTTAAAAAGATTAATGAAGTTTATCATATTGTTATGGAGGAAGTAATAAATGGAAAGTAAAAGATTATTTACAGATAAGAGGTGGACACAAGACCCTGGAGGAGAAGTAGTAGGATATGAAGAAGTAACAGAAGAGGAAAAAAAGTGGGCAGATGAATTAATAAAACAAATAGAAGAACAAGAAAAACATAAATAATTTATTAATCCGACAAGTTTCGACAACATTTGACATCGCAAAATGCTATACTTTTATTAATAATATAATAAAAGGAGATGCCAATTATGGAAGAAACACAAGTAAAAACCAAATTCTGCAAATATTGTGGAGAAAAAATCCCAGAAGATGCAATCATATGTACTAAATGTGGACGACAAATAGAACAAATGAAGACAGATAATCCTAATATAGTAATTAATAATACAAATACTAATACAAACGTCAATAAAAACACAACTGTTGGATATACTGGAAAACCTAAAAACAAATGGGTATCATTATTATTATGTATTTTTACAATTTGTGGACATAAATTTTACGAAGGAAAAATAGGAATGGGAATTGTATATTTGCTAACAGGTGGACTGTTTGGAATAGGTTGGATAATAGATATAATATCATTGCTATTTAAGCCAAATCCATACTATGTATAGTAATAAATTTTAACCACTTACAGAAATGTAAGTGGTTTTTATACGCAAGTTTAGTGTAATGGTAGCACAACAGTCTCCAAAACTGTTTGTAATGGTTCGAATCCATTAACTTGTGCCATTTTTAGAATTAGAGCTTTAAAGGCTCTTTTTTTATTGCAAAAATTATAGTCGACGGACTTTAAACGGGGGAGGTTCCAATATGGAAGACGAAAAAAAACAAAATAATGTAGATACTCAAACTACAGCAGATAATGCTCAAGATAACCAAAAACAAGAGCAAAAAACTGAAAATAAAAATGAGGGGGAGAAAACTAAAAAACAAGTAGCTCAAAAAGGCCATGATGGTTCAATAGTTTTCAAAAATCAAGATGAGTTAGATGGATTTATCAGAAGAATGTATGCCAAAGGTGCTGAAAAAGCAGAACAAGGTGAAACTTCTAAACAAGTTCAAGAAACTCAAAATAAGCAAGATAATATTACACAGGAAGAACCAAAGGAAACTGTTCAAACAGATTATACAGACAAAATAGCACTTGCTATGGCCAAAGCAGGAGTTGATGTTCTAAAAGTTGAAAGAGCAGCGAGATTGGTTGATATGTCAAAAGTTTTAGAAAATGGAGTCGTAGACTCTAAAAAACTTGAAGACGAAATTAATGCAGTTATTGCAGAATTTCCAGAGCTAAAAAATGCAAAGGAAGAAGAAAAACAAGAAAAAGGTTTTAAGTTTGGAGCAACAGAAAGTACTTCAAATACAAATCAAACACAAAAAAGACCTGTAGCCACAAAGAGATGGAACAGGTTTAATTCATTTTAGGAGGTAATTAATTATGGCATTAAATTATGCAGAGGTATGGTCTCCAGACCTATTAGAAATTATGGAGCAAGAAAGTTTAACATCACCATTCATAACTACAGCAGTTAAATGGTTAAATGCAAAAACATTTCATTTTACACAAATGAGCACAGGAGGATATAAAGCACATAGTAGGAAAGGCGGATGGAATAAAGGAGAATACAATCAAGAAGATGTTCCATTTACATTAACTCATGATAGAGATATATCATTCTTAATTGATAAAATTGATGTAGATGAAACAAACCAAACAGCTTCTATAAAAAATATTTCTGAAGTATTTCACAAAACACAACAAGTACCAGAAACAGATGCTTATTTCTTCTCTAAAGTTGCTACAGAAGCTCAAAAATTAGAAGGATATCATAGTGAAACAGCTATTAGCACATATACAAAAGAAAATGTATATGGAAAATTAAAAGAAATGTTAAGTGCTGGCAAATTAAGAAGATATGTTGCAAAAGGAGCTTTAATAGCTTACGTAAGTTCTACAATAATGGATTTATTAGAACAATCAACAGACTTTACTAGAAAAATAGAAATGACACAAATTGCGGAAGGTGGACTTGGTATTGAATCAAGAATTACTGATATTGATGGTGTAACATTAATAGAAGTAATTGATGATGAAAGATTTTATGATAAGTTTGATTTTACAGATGGTTTCTTACCAGTTGCAGGGACATCTCATAAAATCAATGTTTTAATTGCGTCTCCATTAACTGTAAAAACAGTTCCTAAAATTTCAAGTATTTATTACTTTAATCCAGGGGCTCATACTGAGGGTGATGGATACTTATATCAAGATAGAAGTTTATCAGATACATTCGTATTCCCTAATGGAAAGGATAACAAAATTGATAGTATATATGTTGATGTTGATACAGAAACATATACAGCTGAATAGGAGGTCAATATGATAAAAATAGAAAAAGATAATGTAATATTATCAATAAAAGAAGAGGATTTATCTCAATACGAAGCTAGAGGATATAATAAAGTAGGAGCTACTAAAAAAGTAGCTTCTAAAGATTTACAAAAAGAAATAACTAAATTAGCAAAAGCTAATGAAGAATTAACAAAAAAGATAACTGACGTTGAAAAAGAAAAAGAAGAGTTAGCAAAAGCTAATGAAGAATTAACAAAAAAGATAACTGAATTAGAAAAGAAATTGAAATAAGAGGTGTTGCAAATGATAACAGTTTATGCAACAATAACTGATTATTTTAAATATGGTTCTGAAGTAATTGAAGACGATGAAATAGAAAAGTATTTAGAATTAGCTTCGATAGATATAAACAAAGCTACATTAACTAGAATTGAAAAAAGAGGTTTTGAAAATTTAACATTACAACAAAGAGATTTAATAATTAAGGCTACTTGTATTCAAGCAGAACATATAAAAGAAGAAGGTACTTATGATAACGAAGATTTATCAAGTTATTCTATTGGTGGAGATTTAACAGTCAACACTAAAGAAGCAAATGAAATAAATGATAAACTAAAAATGTCAAAGTTAGCTTTCTTTTACTTAAAAAGAACAGGATTAACAAGTAGAATAATATGATTAAGAAGTTAAATCCTAATCATTTGAAAAGATTATTAAACAATGAATGTGATGTTGTTATATATCAAGAGGGCTTGTCAGAAGAGGGCGAGCCTGTAACTTCTTTAAATTTAAAAAAACAAAAATGTAGATTTGTTGAAAAAACTAAAATTATAATTAGTCCAGACGGAAAAAAGGTTGAATTAATAGGAAAAGTAATGTTATTAGGAGATATAGCACCGAATATTAAAAAGATAAGTGGTGGAGAAATAACAATAAATGAGAGTAAATATGAAATTTATCAAGCAAGTAGACCTCGTAATCCAGATGGCACAGTTCATCATACTAGCTTGGAGTTGATGTAAGATGAAAATAACTTTTAATACAAAAAATATTAATATGATTAATAAAAATGCAAGATTAGCTTTAATAGATACAGCAGAAGCGATAAAAACTGATTTAATTCAAAGTCAAACAATGCCGTTTGATACTGGTATAATGCAGAATGATAGTACTTTTGTTGATGACAAAAAAGCAATCAAAGGTGTTACTAAAATTGTGGTAGATACTGTTTATTCAAGAAAGATATATTTTGACCCCGAAATACATGTAAAACAAGGTAAAAATCCCAATGCAAAACAATATTATTTTGATGATTATATTGTTGGAAATAAAAAGGATTTACCAATAAAATATTTTAAGCAAATGTTAAAAAGGAGAACAGTACAATGATAAAAAGAATAAGTGCAGTAAAAATAAAAGATTATTTAAAAACTATTATTACAGAATGTCCAAAATGGAATATAGGACAAATGGACGAGAATCAAGAAAAAGCTATTGCTGTATATGCTAATCGTAGACAATTGGAAGATAGCTCAAAATATAAGAATTTAAAAAGTTATAGAATATTACCAATTACATTACTATTAAGATGGACTAAAAATTACAATAAAGCCGAAACAGAGGCGAACAAAATATATGAACTGCTAGATTGTAGTTCTTTTTTTATTGATGATTATAATTGCTCAATTGAGTGTTTATACAATGGCCCAATTGATTTGGGAGCAGATGAAAACAACGTTTATAAGTTTTCAATAGAATTAAATTTATTATATAGAAAGGGTGAGAAATAATGTCAACAAAAACAGGAGTATATCCAGTATATGAAAATCAATTCCAAGTAGGTGCAAGTAAAGAAACATTGACTGAAATAGCTGATATGGAAAGTTTCTCTGTAAAATTAGATAATGGAGTTGAAGAGTGGAATCCACTAGATCAAAAAGGATGGGTTAGAAGATTAATGACATCTAAATCTGTTACAATCTCTATTTCTGGTAAAAGAAACTTTGGAGATATAGGAAATGATTATATAGCAAGTAAAGCTTTGAAGAATGGTAGAGATGCAGAAGGATGTTTACAATGGACTTTCCCAGATGGAGCAACATTATTGTTTGAAGATGCAGTAATTAATGTTACTAACTGGGGAGCTGGCAAATCAACAGAAGTTATACCGCTTGAATTTGATATGATGTCAAACGGAAAACCAACATACACGGAAGCAACAGTTCAAGCAAAAAGTGTAAGTAAATAGGAGAGTTTAAATACTCTCCAAAATATATTTAGGAGGAAATTTAAATGGCAAATTTAGATATTAGTTCAAAATTAGGACACGAAAAACAAGAAATAACAATAGCAGAAGGAAAAACATATGAAGTAGATTGTAGTGCTGAAACAATGTTAAAAGCACAAGATATATTTAAAAAAGATGATAGTTTGGAAGGCTTATTTATGGCTATAAAATTATTAATAGGTGCAAAAGCAGAAAAAGATATTAGAGCAATGAAATTAACAGTAAATGGATTAAAAACAGTCATAATTGCTATTATGGCACAAGTAAACGAAGTTTCTTATGAGGAAATGGAGAAACGATTTCAAAACAAGTAATGATACAGAGTTATGGTATGACATAGAAGAAGATTGGCCATTGATTGAGGCAAGTCTTGCAAAACAATATGGATTAAGAATAAGAAAAGAAATAGATACTATGAATTATGCAGAATTGTGTAATTTAATATCTGGATTAATGCCAGATACACCACTACGGAAATATTGTTCAAATCCGTAGTGAAGATGATGATGAAGTTCTTAAAAACTTCACACAAGAGCAAAAAGATATAAGATGGAAATATAGAAATAAATTAGCAAAGAAAATAAGTAAGGAAGATTATAAAAAAGTTATTGCCGAAATGCAAAAAGCTTTTAAAGAAATGGCTGGTGATAACAAATGATAGAAGTAAGATGCCCTAATTGTAATCAACTCCTAATTAGAGTTGAACAATGTAAGGGCGAAATAAAATGTATACGATGTAAGAAAACAATAACAATTGATATAGATAAAAAAGACAGAGTGAGCAACACGACCATTATTGGTGAGTAGTTAGCCAATACCTGCTTTTACCTTAGAAAGAAGGGAGGAGTAGGTATATGAGCACAAATGTAGGAGCGATTGATTTTGAGCTATTATTAAATTCAAATCCATTTAATAAAGGACTAAAAAGTACAACTAACACAATAAAAAGTTCTGGAATAGAAAATTTATTAAAGAATATTGGAAAATTAGCTTTAGCTGCTTTTTCTGTAAAAGCAATTGTTAATTTTGGGAAAGAATGTTTAAATTTAGGTTCAGATTTAGCAGAAGTTCAAAATGTTGTAGATGTTACATTTGGAAATCTAAATACAGAAGTAAATAAATTTGCTGAAAATGCAATTACTCAATTTGGATTAGGGCAAACAGTCACTAAAAAATATGTAGGGACATTTGGAGCTATGGCTAAAGCATTTAACTTTAGTAACAAAGAGGCTTTAGCAATGTCTGAAACACTAACCGGTTTAACAGGAGATGTTGCATCATTCTATAATTTATCAAGTGATGAAGCTTATACTAAATTAAAATCTGTATTTACAGGTGAAACAGAAACACTTAAGGACTTACGGTGTTGTAATGACGCAAAATGCTCTAGATCAATATGCTCTAGCTAATGGATATGGCAAAACAACTGCTAAAATGTCAGAACAAGAAAAAGTTGCGTTAAGATATAAATTTGTAATGGATAAATTAAGTCTTGCTCAAGGAGATTTTGCTAGAACTAGTGATAGTTGGGCAAATCAAACTAGAGTATTAAGCTTAAGATTTAGTGAGCTAAAAGCGACTTTAGGACAAGGATTTATTAATATTTTTACACCAATTGTAAAAGGAATAAACTGGGTTCTATCCAAATTACAAGTATTAGCAAATGCTTTTAAATCTTTTACAGAAATGATATTTGGAAATGCTGGTGGAGATAATGGTTCAAGCACAGTTTCAAATTTAGCAACAGATGCTTCAAATGCAAGTAACGCAGTAGGAGGAATTGGGGAAAGTGCTAAAAAGAGTGCAAAAGATTTAAAAAGTTTAGCATCTTTTGATACTGCTCAAATATTAAAGAGTAATGATGAGGATAATGATTCAGGAAGTAGCGGAGGTGCAGGAGGATTTGAAGGATTAGATATAGGAGATTCTACAAATTCATTAATGCAACAAGCAAACACCCAAATGGATGCTTTTATTGGTAAAGCTAAAGAATTAGCAGGTATTTTTAAACAAGGATTTCAAGAAGGATTTGGAGATTTTGACTTTTCGAGCATAACAAATTCATTAAGCAGAATAAAAAGCAACCTAATAGATATATTTACAGCACCAGAAGTATTAAATTCTGCTAATAACTGGGCTAATACAGTAGCTTTAAATTTAGGAAGAGTAGTAGGTAGTATAGCAAGTATAGGAATAACAATAGCAGACAATTTATTAGGTGGATTTTCTTTATTTTTAGAACAAAACAAAGAAGATTTAAAAAATCATATAGTTAGATTATTTGACTTATCAAGCAAGGGTGCAGAAATACGAGGAAAGTTTGCGGTAACGGTTGCTGATATATTTAGTGTATTTAGAGGAGATACAGCAAAACAAATAACAGCAGATATAATGGCTATATTTACTGATAGTTTTTTTGGAGTACTTGAGATAGCATGGCAAATAGGGAATGATATTCTATATATGGTTACTGAGCCCATAAATGAAAACAAAGACTTAATCAAACAAACTTTGCAAGGAATACTTGAACCTATTTCAAGTGTGCTTGGAACAATAAAACAAGGAATACAAGATACATTTTCTAAATTTTGGGAAGTCTATGACACTTATATAAAGCCGGCAATAGAAAATATAAAAAATGGATTTTCAAGTATCTTGCAAACTATTTTAACCGTATGGAATGAAAATATAAAGCCGATACTAGATGAATGGGCAGTTAAATTTGATGAATTATGGACACAGCACATCCAACCAATGATTAATAGCTTTCTTGAATTTATAGGAAAATTAATTAATGGGATATCAGAATTATGGAATACATGGTTAGTTCCGATAGTAAATTGGATTGTAGAAAATGTAGTGCCAGTAATAGAACCAATATTACAAGAAATAGGTAATACAATAATGAATGTATTTGGAAAGATTGGCGATATCCTAGGAGGTTTTTGGAATACATTAAGTGGAATTATAGATTTTATCGTTGGAGTATTTACAGGAGATTGGAGCAAAGCTTGGAATGGAATTAAGGAGATTTTCAATGGCATATGGGAAATTATAAAAGGACTATTTGGAGCCGTATGGGAAGCGATTAAAGGAATATTAAACAGTGCTATTGAAGCGGTTAAAGGGGTTATTCAGTTAGGATTAAATACTATAAAGTCTGTATGGGAAAGTGTATGGAATGGAATAAGAAATTTTGCTTCAAGTATATGGAATGGAATAAAAAATATATTTTCAGGGGTAGGAAGTTGGTTTTCTAATATATTTCAACAGGCTTATAACGGAATCACTAGAGTATTTAGTAATATAGGCTCATTCTTTTCTAATATATGGAATGGAATCAGAAATACGTTTTCAAATCTTGGAACTAGTATAGGAAATGCAATTTCAAACGCTGTTAAAAGTGGAATAAATGGTGTTATTTCATTAATTGAAAGAACAATTAACAGAGCCATAAACTTAATTAATGGTGGTATTAACTTGATAAATAAAATACCAGGGGTTTATGTGGGACATGTACCTTCGTTAAATTTACCAAGATTAGCACAAGGTGGATATGTAAAAGCAAATACACCACAATTAGCAATGATAGGAGATAATAGACATCAGGGCGAGGTTGTAGCACCAGAGGATAAAATAATGTCGTTGTATAAGAAGGCAAATCAAGAAATGGGATTAGGAAATAATGCAAAAGTAATAGAATTGTTAGAAAGAATAATTGAAATTTTAATTAATTTAAGCCTTGAATTTAACCTATACATAGACGGTTATGAGTTAAATAAGAGATTGGAAAAAATAAAAAACAAAAATAAATTTGCAACGAATGGAGGCTATTGATATGTATGAACCTAAGCTAATAGTAAATAATACTAAAGTACCAGGAATTATAGAAATAGTTCCTGGACCAGAGCCTCTATGGGGTGATGGAACAGGAAGAAATGCTATGGATGGACACTATAGTGGTACATTTATAGGTTATTTTACAACATTAGAAGTAAAATTTGGAAAAGTAACAGATAGCGAATTTAATTTAATAAAACAATTACTTGAACATCCTTTTTTAGAGGGTGTTCAATTTGCTTTAGAAAAAGATATGGGTAATTATAAACAAGGAGATTTGTTTGCAGAAGATTTTTATAATGGACAAGCGATTAAATCTAGTCCATTGCCTTGTGGAGGATATTGGAATGAATTTAGTGTAGTATTAACAGCTATAGATGGGAGGCCACAAAGAGTATGAAAAAAGTAAGTAATGAATTTATAAACTTATCAAAGAAGATAAAAACTCAAGATTTAAAGCTAACTATTAACGATGGAGAGTTAACAGTACAAGAAGTTCATTTATTACCTATAAATATGTTCAACGCAATGCCTGTTAGTCTATTAAAAGCAAGAAAAAAAGTGATTGCAAAAGAACTAAAATATAGTTTTGAAGGACAATTATTTAAAACTATAATGCAACAAGTAGAAATTACTGTAAAAAATGCTAGTGAAATAAAAGGTAAAAATGTCCACTTTCAATATGGAATACAAGTGAACAATAAATTTGAATATGTTGACATGGGAGAATATTACATTAAAGATGTAGAAGATGACAAAAACAAAAAAGAATTAGTAGTAACTGGGTATGACAAAATGTTAAATTTTATGATACCATTCAAACAAAGCGATTTACAACTAACATATCCTTGCAAAATGTCACGATTAGTAAATAGAATAGGAGAAGTCTGTGGAGTGGAATTATACTCTACAGACTTTTATAATTCGGAATTGATTGTAGAGGAAGATTTTTTTACTATACAAGAATTAACATATAGAGATGTTTTAGAAAAAGTAGCACAAACCACATTAACAACTATTTTCATAAAAGAAAATAAACTATATCTTTGTAAAGAGGGAGACAGTGTGCAGACTTTAGACACCAGTTTTTTGTCAAACTTAATTATAGGAGAAAAGTTTGGGCCTGTTAATGCTTTAGTTCTTGGAAGAGGTAGTGTTGAAGATAATATTGAGGCTATAAATCTAAATAGTATAAATGAAAATGGAAGATGTGAAATAAGATTTGATGAAAATGAATTTGTAGATAACAAAAGAGAACAAGTAATTAATCAAATGTTACAACAAATAAGTGGTTTAGAATATTATGCAGTTGAAGCCTCAAATTTAGGATTATTATGGTTAGAACCTTGCGACGTAATAATAGTTAAAGATAGAGAGGAAAATGGTTATAAGTCAATTTATTTGAGAGCAAGTGTTACTATAAACACAGGAATAAAAGGTGAAATGGAATCAAATATTCCTGAAACTACGAACACAGAATATAAAGTAACAACGAAAGAAGAAAAAAAGACATTAAAAGTAGAAAGACTTGCAAAGAAAAATCAAGGACTTATTCAAGATATTATTGAACAAAATACAGAAAATTCACAAAAATTAACAAAAGTAGAACAAACGGTAGATAGTATATCACAACAAGTACAAGATATAGAAACATTCACAAAGACAGCATTAGGAGTATCTCAATTAAAAATAGAAAATGCAGAACAATTTCCGATTATAGAGTTTATTGCAAATGGACAAACTAGAAAATTTGAATATGACTATCCACAAGAAGATTATCCACAAAATGATTATCCGCAAGGAATATATACAAAATTAACATTAGTGGTAGACACTAGAAATAGAGCAAATATAAGTGAAAATGCAAAAGTATTTGAGATAGATATGCAAGAACCATTATACAACTTAGATAATGTATGTGACCAGCTTGTGATAAATGCAAATGAAGACAAAGCAACTTGTACAGTTAAGGTTGTT
>CAQRYF010000020.1 GCA_948875265.1 uncultured Clostridia bacterium | reverse complement strand
ACTTAATAAGAGGTTGGGTAAATTACTTTAGGATAGCAAATATGAAAAGTAAAATTACGGAAATAGATGAACATTTAAGAACGAGATTAAGAGTTATAATATGGAAACAGTGGAAGATACCAAAAAGGAGAATAAAGGCATTAATTCAACTAGGAGTAGAAGCCCAATTAGCCAAAACAATATCATATACAAGAAAAGGATATCAACTAATATGTAAAACAGATTGGCTCAAATTTGCTATCAATAATGAAAGGTTAAGAAAAAGAGGCCTAGTATTTCTACTAGACCAATATAACAAAGTACATATTGAATGTACAAATTGAACCGCCGTATACCGAACGGTATGTACGGTGGTGTGAGAGGGAATAAATAAAATAATTATTTATTCTCTACTCGATTCGTAAAAAATAATAGACTTTTGTAAAGAAATTGTAACATTTTAGAAATATTTTTGTTATTTTATTGTAAAATTAATTGACTTTTTAGCATTTTCGTTATATCATATAGCTATTAAAAATATGTGTTTTTAAAATCCTAAGGAGGAAAATTATGGGAGAAGTAATAGTTATAACATCAGGTAAAGGTGGAGTAGGAAAAACAACAACAACAGCAAATTTGGGTTCAAGTTTAGCTTTAGAAGGAAAAAAGGTAGTTCTAATAGATACTGATATAGGATTACGTAACTTAGATGTAGTTATGGGATTAGAAAATAGAATAGTATATGACATAGTAGATGTTGTAGAAGAAAAATGTAAATTAAGACAAGCTTTAATAAAAGATAAGAGATTTAAAGAATTATACCTACTACCAGCAGCTCAAACTAGAGATAAAAGTGCAGTTAATGAAGAACAAATGAGAAATTTAGTGGAAAAACTAAAAGAGGAATTTGACTATATACTTATAGATTGTCCAGCAGGAATTGAACAAGGATTTAAAAATGCTATTGCAGGAGCGAATCGTGCAATTGTTGTAACGACAGCAGAAATATCTGCAATAAGAGATGCAGATAGAATAATAGGACTTTTAGAATCATCAGAAATAAAAAATCCAGAATTAGTAATAAACAGAATTAGACCTAATATGGTAAGAAAAGGTGAAATGATGGATGTAGATGACATTGTTGATCTTTTATCAATAGATTTAATAGGTGTTGTTCCAGATGATGAGTATATTATAACTCAAACAAATAAAGGAGAGCCAGTAATTCAAAATAAAAAAGCTCCATCAGGAAAAGCATATATTGAAATAGCTAAAAGAGTATTAGGAGAAAAAATAGAAGTGACAATTCCAGGTCAAGAAAAGGGATTTTTTGCTAGATTAAAAAGACTATTCAAAAAACAATAAAACAATTTGGGGGTAAGTAGGAATAATGTTTGAGAACATAATGAAATTTTTTAAGAAGTTTAATAAAAAAGAAGAAAGTGCAGTAAACTCAAAGGATGCAGCTAAAGAAAGATTACATTTAGTTTTAATGCAAGATAGAGCAAATGTTTCAGCAGACTTCTTAGAACTTATGAAGCAAGAGATAATAGACGTAATTAAAAAGTATATAGATGTAGATGAAAATGCTATAGATGTAAGACTTACAAATAAAGAAAATTCAGATGGTACAAATGGGGCACCAGCTTTATATGCTAATATTCCAATTTTAAATATAAAAAATGACACTAGAAAAGTTGATGTGAAAGATGACAAAAATATTAAAGAAGAAAAAGAAAATCATAAATTAGAAACTGAAAAAGAAGAAAAAACAGAGAAAAAACAGGCAAAGAAAGAAGAAAAAGAGAATAAAGAAAAAAATGCAGAAATTGTGATAGATGACAGTAGTATGAAAAATGAAGAAGAAATAGATAAAGAAGATATAACTACAGAAGAAATTCAAAACAATAAAGAGAAAGTAGAAGAAGCTAAAGAGGAAGTTAAATCAGAAAAAAAATAAGAAAAAGAGTGGTTTAATGAGAAAAAGAGAATTAAAAAATGTTGAATGGAGTTTGTTAATAGCTGCAACTATCCTTTGTGTAATTGGTTTAGTTGCACTATTTTCTGCAACTCAAGAAACTGAATATGATGAATTTAGTAAACAATGTATTTGGTTAGTAATAAGCTTAGTAATAATGTTAGTGGTTATGATGATAGATTATAATTTAATTGTAAAGCTATCACCAATATTTTATCGGTATATTTATATTATTACTTATAGTAGTACTATTTACTAAGCCAGTTAATGGGGCAACAAGCTGGTTTGATATAGGCTCATTTTCACTTCAACCAGGTGAATTTGCAAAAGTATTTGTAATATTATTTTTGGCTCTTACAATTTCCAAAATACAACAAAGAGGTAGGAATGAAATTAATAAGCCTTCTAAATTATTAATAATATTAGCAATAGTAGCACTCCCAGTTTTATTAATTATAAAACAACCAGATTATGGTACAGCAGCGGCCTTTTTAATAGCAACAGTTTTAATGCTAATAACAGCAGGAATAGATAAAAGATATATAATAATAACATCTATATTAGTGGTAATATCAGTACCATTATTATACAATTTTGTTTTACCAGAACATGCTAAAAAAAGAATAGATATATTCTTAAATCCTGAATCTGACCCAAGAGGCTCAGGATATAATATAATTCAATCAAAACTTGCAATTGGTGCAGGTGGACTTACAGGTATGGGATTTTTAAAAGGTAACCAGACACAATTAGGATTTTTATATCCAAAGACAACTGACTTTGTATTTGCTGTAATAGGAGAAGAATGGGGATTTATAGTAGCTGGAACAGTAATCATTTTATATGTGTTTATGGTTACAAGATGTTTATATATAGCAAAAACTGCAAAAGGTGAAATAGGTTCATTAATTGCAACAGGAATAACAGGAATATTTTTATTTCACATGGTAGAAAATATAGGAATGGTAATGGGGTTATTACCAATAACAGGAGTTCCACTTCCATTTATAAGTTATGGAGGAAGCTCACTTATAACTAATTTTATATGTATAGGATTATTATTAAATATAAGTAGTAAAAGACAAAAAACCATATTTGTTAAGTAGGGGTAATTATGTATATACACAAATTGAAAATAGGAAATGTAGAATTAAAAAATAATTTGATATTAGCTCCAATGGCAGGTGTAACAAACCTGCCTTTTAGAACTGTATGTAAAAAGTTTGGACCAGGAATGGTATGTACAGAAATGGCAAGTTCAAAGGCTATATTTCATAATGATCAAAAAACAAGAAGATTATTTAATACTAAAGGAGAAGAAAGACCAATTAGTTTTCAAATATTTGGTAGTGATGAAGAAACTATGGGATATGCAGCAAAATATGTAAGTCAATTTGCAGATATAATCGATATTAATATGGGATGTCCAGCTCCAAAGGTTGTAAAAAATGGCGATGGAAGTAAATTGTTATTAGATTTAGAACAAGCACAAAAAGTTATGGAAGCAGTTATAAGAAACTCAACAGTACCAGTAACATTAAAGATTAGAAAAGGATGGGATAAAGAAAATATAGTAGCAGTAGAAGTTGCAAAAATAGCTCAAGAAGTTGGGATTTCTGCCATAACAGTACATGGTAGGACTAGAAGTCAATTTTATACAGGAAAAGCAGACTTAGATATAATAAAAAAGGTAAAAGAAAGTGTAAATATACCAGTAATAGGAAATGGTGATGTTGTAGATGAGCAAACAGCACTTAAAATGTTTGAATATACTGGTGTTGATGGTATAATGATAGGAAGAGGAGCATTTGGAAAACCTTGGATTTTCAGAAATATAATACATTTTTTAGAAACTGGAGAAAAATTACCAGATTTAGATAAAAATGAAAAAGTAGAAATTATAAAACAACAGATAGAATTAGCAGTAAAAGAAAAAGGAGATATAGCAGTTAAAGAACTTAGAAAACATATAGCATGGTATACAAAGAATTTGAAAAACTCTAGCGAATTTAGAAATTATATTAATACTATAGAAGACAAAGATGAATTAATAAATAGTTTAGATGAATATTTTAAGAGCATATAGAATAAAGATGTAGTGGATAATTATATTATCTGCTATATTTTTTTAGGAGGAAGAAAAATTGGAAAATAAAAAGATGAGGAATGTATTAGTTGTTTTATGTGTTTTATTTATTATAGGTATAATATTATTTTTTATGTTTTTTAGAAACAACATGTCTAAAAATTTGAAAATTGGTAATAATAGTACTAGTCAAGAAATTGTAGATTATATTTTAAATATTAGTTCATATGAAGCAAAAGTGGAAGTGGAAGTAAAAAGTAATAAGAATAGTAATAAATATATATTAAAACAAGAATATAAAAAGCCAGATTTGAATTCACAACAGGTCTTAGAACCTACTAATATTGCTGGTACTAAGATAGTAAGAGATGGGCAAGATTTAAGAATAGAAAGTACAAATTTGAATTTAAATACTGTTTTTGAAAAGTATGAATATATTTCAGAAAATTGTTTGGACCTAAGTTGTTTTATAGAAGATTATAAAAAGGACTCAAATGCAAAATTTAAAGAAGAAAATAATCAGATAATAATGAAAACTTCTGATAGTTCAAACAGTATAAAAAGTAAGACATTATACATAGATAAAGAAAATAGCATGCCAACAAAAATGGAAGTCGTGGATAATAACAAAAATACAACTGTTTACATATTATATAATGAGGTAAATGTAAATAGTTAAAAACAAAAGGACTGTTTCTTTACTTTAACTAATATTTAAAATAGTATAAGACATACTTGACAATATGCTAATATTAGGAGTGAAGAATATGCAAATAAAAAGAGGCGATATGTTTTATGCAGACCTAAGTCCAGTTGTAGGTTCAGAACAAGGAGGAGTAAGACCAGTATTAATTATACAAAATGATTTAGGAAATAAATATAGTCCAACAGTTATTGCAGCAGCTATAACATCTCAAACAAGTAAAACAAAATTGCCTACACACATAGAAATAGATTCTTCTTCGTGTGGATTAAAAAGTAATTCAGTTGTACTTGCAGAGCAAATAAGAACTATAGATAAAAGTAGATTAAAAGAAAAAATAGGGCATATTGATGATATGAAAATAATTGATAAGGTAAATAATGCTTTAGGTGTAAGTTTTGGTCTAGGAGAATAACTTACAAATTGAAATAGGTTTGAAACAATAAAATAAATGGCTGTAGTAAAATTTACTACAGCCATATTAAAATTTTAAACTTTTAATTTTTTTATAATTTTAATTTCGTTATACAAATTATCTATAGTAGCTTTTCTATTATTGTATGCTTTTTGATATTCCTCAAAAATATCATTATAGTTTTCCAGAGTTTCATTGTTTTTTAGTAGCATTTTCATGCCCTCTAAATAATAATTTTTATCTTTATCTTTTTTAGACTTTTCCATTTGTTCCTTATATTTATTGATTTGATTAAATCTTTTTAATTCATTAGATAATTCATCCACATAGCTTTGAGTAAGTGAAATTTCATATTCAATATCTTCAATTACTACTTTAAATAGTTTTTTAACAATAAGAGGATTATTTTTACCTAGATTATTTATTTTTGCATTTTTATTATTAGGTTGAGTATTTTCTATAAGAATTTTTAAAGTATCTGATATTCCAATATGTGATTTATATTGTCTTTTACTAACAATAGCATCATATTCATCTGCAACACGAATTATTTGTCCTTCATAAGGTATGTCCTTTTTTGTTAAACCTTCAGGATATCCACTTCCATTTAAAGCTTCATGATGATATAAAGCACCAGCAGCATATGGCCTTAAATTTAAATCTTCCATACACATTTTATAACCTAATGTAGTATGAGTTTTCATTATTTCATATTCCTCATCAGTAAGCTTTCCAGGCTTTTGTAGTACTTCTGCAGGAATAAAAAGTTTACCAATATCATG
This sequence comes from uncultured Clostridia bacterium, assembly GCA_948875265.1. Lineage (GTDB taxonomy): Bacteria > Bacillota > Clostridia > TANB77 > CAG-508 > CAG-269. The sequence continues at coordinate 21,172 of CAQRYF010000020.1, read as the reverse complement.
TAAATATGCACAAATTGTACAGTATTCAGTGAAGCCTTTATTACAATGTAAATGTTCACATAGTCTACAAGTTAAACTTGCAACGTTTTCACAATGTTTCCTAGTGAAGACATCTAATCTATCTAGCATATTTAACTGATATCTCATATTTTTATCTAAGTTATATGATTTCAAATTAGTTTTATCATAAAAATCAAAGTTATTTTCCATGTCTAATCTCCTTGTATTCTTATTTCTTTAGTAATTCTTAATTATAATAACATTAAAAAAATAAAAATTCAACTATAAAATATATTGACTGTCCATTAAAAAAATAATAGTAACGCAAAATCAATATATAATTTATGCAATTATTTTATCATAATTAAAAAACTCATGTCCATTATCTTTTGTCATACTTTTAAATATTTTTCTGAATTTCTTCCCATATTTTTCTTCCAAACTATCTATCGCTTGCTTTACACATTCATTTGTGTGTGCTTTCATTTCAATAACTATATATTTCTTTGTTAGCCTTTCTAAAAACGTCATATATGTCTTTTTACTACCTTTTGAGCCTTCTACACAATCTAATTCCCAATGACCAAATTCTTTATTTTCATCTATTTCTTTTGGCCTCTTATGAATACTTTTTTCTTCATGTTTCGGTAGTTTTTCTCCTTTATCTTCCTTTTTATCTTTCTTTTCTAATTTTACTTTATGAACTAAATCTAACGGACTTATATTTAATTTTTTCTTTTCTATCCAATAATATATTAATTGAAAACTTGGTTATATATCAAATTTTATATCATTTACTTTTATATATCCAGCCACTTCTTCCCCTGAACTGATTTTATGACACACAAAAATACTGATAACTATTTGCTAAATTTTTCTAAAATACAAACCAAAAAATTTACATGATAAAACAAGTTGGTTCTACATTTTCTATTTTAAATATAATAATAAATGCCTATAACAAATTCAGATTTCCTAAATTAATTACGGGCATTTTATACTTTAACATTTATTCAATTACCTTATTATATATCAACTTAAAGATTATCTTTTTGATATATCAATCAGATTGCTAATTGTTTACGTTTATGTTATGATGAAGTAGTAAAATATTAGTGAAATAAAGACCTAAAAAAACCGCTAAAAATAAAAATCGATGTATAAAAATATCGTTAGGTCTTTAAAAACTAATTTTTCACATCCAAAAAATGGATTATACTTTTTGTTATAGTATAATCCATTTTTAATATCTTTAAATTATATTAAATAGCAAATTCTAAATCCTCATTCATATTTTCAAGCCTTGCAATTCTTTTGGAGATATGAGGGTGTGAAGAAATCATCTTTTCTTTAAAACTCATTTTCTGTGAAATACTTATTTTTTGTAATAGATATAATGCTGAAATCAGTTGTTCTCCATATGATATTTTACAGGCAAAACTGTCTGCCTGAAATTCGTTACTTCGACTGTTTAACGATAATATTACCTGACCTATGTACATAAATCCAATTAATGATATTTCAAACATGATTTTAAACAGTAAATTAATGATACCGATAACCACTACTACAATTGATGTTCTGGAAAATACATTACATAGAAAATTACAAATGATAATACCCAGTCTAATAATAAATACAAATACTGATAATATTAAGTTTCCTATGACTGATAGGAGCAGGGCTTTTGTGTGACCATAGGATATATGACCAAATTCATGTGCGATAACTCCTTTTAGTTCTTCAGGGGTAAATGTTTCTATTGCACCTTTTGTGACTGTTATTGTTTTTCTTCCCATTGCAAAAGCATTTACAAACATAGCGTCCATGATATAAAGTTTTATCCCGTCTGAAAGTTTTGGATTTTCCTGTTTTGCATTTTCGTATACTTCATCAAACAAAGGTTGAAGATATTCAATTTCTTCATTGGTCTGTAAGGCTCTTGCACCTTCCATTATTCTTAAAAGACATTCACCCAGGGGAGAGAGTGCAATTGTAATTGATACTGCATAGATTAGAAATGTGATACCAAATGACTGTGCATTTGCACCTAGTATAACCCATACAATTGTAAAGTAGAAAATAAACCATAGTACATAAATGTAATTACTCTTGATAAACTGCATATAAATCCTCTTTTATTAGGTTGTCTTATTATAATTTATTCAGACATATTTACCTATATGTTAGATGATTACACAAATAAAGGACAATTGGATAAGTTTATACTTAACTAATTGTCCTTTGGTTTTGCTTATAATTATATTACTGATTTTAACTACTAATTATTAATATACTTTTCTATTAAACTATCAATTTTATCTAACTTTACATATTTTTTATTCAATGTCTGAACACCCAAATATACAAGTAGTATCTTTTCAAAATAATAAATTATGGTTGATACCGTTCTAAATGCATTTATAATATTATTCGTATATTCCATGTATGACACACTTGAAAATTGGGTAAGTTTAGACAATATGTCTGGAATTGTATCTACTAAAAATATTGCTATAGAAAAAATCACTACAAGTACTATTGATTTTATAACACATTCTCTCAATTCTTTCTCGCTCTCGATAAACAAGATATATGCTGCAAATATAAATAATGCAAATTCATGTCCTATTGCTCCTAAAAAATATGCTAACGCACACATTGCTGATATAGATATTCCCATTTGGGTTTTCATTTGTATATCCTCCTAACCTTCATGAATGTTTATTATAGTGTCTTCATTACTTTTTAAATCCCTGCACAATATCTCTCCTGAATCTAACAAACAATATATTTTTCCATCCAAAAAATATACATTTTCATTACCACAATTTATACCTTCAATCTTTTCTATTGACTTTGTCTCTGTATCCAAATAAGAATATCCTTCTTTATTATTAATAAGGATTAAACCATTTCCTAAATTCTTATAAAATTTCCAGCCATCTTTTTCTAGTTCGGTTACCCAATCCCCATTAATATCTATAATGCCATAAAACCATGCCCCGCTAGGATTACTAACTTGAATATTACAATATCCGTCTTTGAATACATAATCTTCTGTGTCATGTTCCCATACAAGAACATCGTATTTACTTAGGTCTATTTTTTTAGTTAAATTAATATCATAAAATATCTTTTTCTCGTCATTAAAAAATAATCCATTACTTAATCTATATCCATTATTACTAGATATAACTTTTTTTACTCTCTCTTTTGTTTCTCCATATTTATTTACTGGAAACTTTTTCTTACCATGTATGTCCTCAATATTGCTTGTCCAATAATTAACACCATATCCATTATCAAAATAAACTCCTGTACTGACTAATTCACCAGTCTGAACATTTAACGCTATACGTCCCAATAATCCACATATAGTATCTCCACAATATTCAATATCCCTTAAACTCATTTTCCGAAATTCCTCAGCAAAATTAATACTGTCATTAACACGTTTTAAACGTTTATCATTTGACTCAATTCTAGATAGTTCATTTCCGTTCTTGTCCAACATTTTCAGTATAATGTTACTATTAGTCGCTGTTTCCTCACATTCTCTTACTATAACAACTTCCATATCTTTCATTGTAACAACATCTACAATTTCTTCATTATCACTATTTGTAATAAAATCATCAGAGACATCATTTTCAAATATATCTAAAACTGAAATACTTTCATCATCATTTTCATATGATTTCAAATATCTAAATTCTAATGTGCTTTCAGGATTTTCTTGTATTGTACCATTAACATCAATAACATATTTATTACCTTCTGTAGAAGTTATCAAAAACATATTGTCTTTTTCCAAAAATTCCATTGTGTCGCAATATATTAATTTTTCTACATCTTCTTCAATATTATCAGTCATTGTAGTTTCTACACTTGAACTTTCTTCACTATACTTTTTAGTCTCACAAGCAATTAAAAGCATTGAAACAATTAGACAAATACTGAGTACTATTATTTTTTTATTCATATTTGTGTCCTTTCGTAAATATATTTAACTTTTGTTACTCAATTTCCATATTATCGGAATCGATTTTCTTCATAGTTTCAGAGTTCCAATCCGAATCATCTGAATATACATACAATCCATTTTCCTCTATTGTTGCATACAAGGTTATCTCGTCACACTCTAATTTATATGTGTTGTCTTCTGATTTCGAATATGTTCCTTTTAAATCAATATCTTTGCTACCCCAATTGCCATCTTCATAATAAGACCATTGATTTTCATTTGAAAGTTTTAATTTTCCACTTTCCCCAACATAAGTTCCTACTATATCATTTTTGCTACATGCACATAACAAAAATAATCCTGTAATTAATACAACTAAAATTTTTACAACTCTCATATTATTTCTCCTTTTCGTTTAATGTATATAGTTTATAGATAAAATTATTTTATCTACGAAAAGTTCATGTGTCAACATAAAATTAGAACTTATCGTTGAAATACAATTATTTCAATATGCAATGTATTATAATTTGGATAAGTAAAGGAGGGCTGTCATTTGAATACTTTTGGAGCAAAAATTAGAAGTTTACGGGAAAGTTTGGAATTATCACAACAAGATGTTGCCAATTATATTGGCTGTAGTAGTAAAGTACTATCTAATTATGAACTTGACAAACGGGAGCCTGACTTTGAAACATTTATAAAACTTTGTGATTTCTTTAATGTTACTGCTGATTATTTATTAAATAGAACAGATAATCCGAAATACTTTAAGGAAATGGTACTAAATTCTCAAGCAGAAAATCTTTTATATTATTTTGACAAACTCCCTGAACAGTATAAGAAAGATGTTATTCGATATGCAAAATTAAATTTGTTAGATTCGAAAGATAGTGATAAAGATAAGTAAAATAATTTTATTTATAATAATAAAGTAAAAAATGAATTGATTTAATAAAATAGATATTCTCAAAAATAACAAGAAAAAAAGCACCAAATATTCAAATGAATTTTTAGTGCTTTTTAAGTTAATTGATACCGTATTTTTTTATATATAATTCTGGTTTACCAGAATTTAACTCGGAAGAAACATTTAACCCTAAATCATCTATAAATTTCTGCATTTTATTTTTTTCATCTTTATAATCCGAATATTTATCCGAATTTTGTAATTCAACTTCGAGAAATGTTCCTAGATTCTCAACTTCTTCTAAAACTATTTCATAATCATTATATTTGTAAAACATTTTATGGCTAGATAATTTTGCTAATGTCTTTAATCCCAAACAATTAATTATATTTTTTATAATTTCAGGATTATTAACTTGGGTTTCTAACTCATCTGAATATTGCCATATCCCATCTTTGTAAATATCATTTTTATAAGTGATTTGCGTAATGTTTTCTTTTTCTCTAATTCTAAAAGAAGCATATAATTTTTCATCTTTATCTGGCTTTAAGTCCTCTCTTAAAGGGTCGTAGTAATAAGTATCTATAATATTTTTTTCTGCTTTAAAATCAAATTTATCTAATTTAACTTTTACACTTTCAATATCTTCAAATATTTCAACTAAAATCTCAACTTCTATCATATTCTTATTCTCCTATTTTCCGTTTAATTCCCCATATTATAATCTCTGTATCTATAGTTTTATATTTTAGATTATCAAAGTTGTAGTCGTTTAACTTTTTATAAACTTTTTCTACTAATTCTATTGGTGCATTATGTGAGAACACATGAGTTCTATGGTCATACAATCCCTTTTCTTCTTTATTGGTATCTCTATTTATATAACCGTTTGGTATAGATATAATAATTAAACCACCAATTTTTAGTGCTTTTGTCATTTGCATTATGGCGTCAGTCCTAAACACACCTCGACTTTGAATTGCTCTTAAACATAGACAAACATCAAATTCTTGATTACTACTAAATGGATATTCTTTCTCCATATTACCCTGATAAAAGTTTATATATGGATATTTACTTTTACCTTCATTAATTGCATCAAAACTTAAATCCAAAACAGACAAATTATGTCCTGTATCTTTGTCAAACATTTCATTTAACTCTTCGCCACTATTTCCACCAACATCTAATAAATTTAAGTCGTTTCTATTTGGAAATGTATTTTCTATAATTTGTATAATATCATGACTCCAATTTTCATATTTACTTCTTAAGTCATATTTATAATTATATTGTCCATATTTTTGATTGAATGCATATACTCTACTTTCATTTAATATCTGCTCTACTGTAGATTTCATATAGTGTAAATATTCTAATGATATTTCTAAATTTTCACGAAATGTTAAATTATCTTGATATATATAATCAATTTGCTTTTTTGTAAGATATTGATTTATAAAATCTGTAATACTCATTTTATACCATGCATTGGTTTTTTTTGTTTTATTTCTATTAGAATTAGAATTTTTCTTTTTTACGCTTGTGTTTTTGGTACTCTTATTCTGTTTTACAACTTCTGTGTTTTCTAATTTCTCAAAAATTTTTTTGACATTATATTTCAAGTCTTCTTTAATATAATTTTTAGACTCATCAATGTTACTTACTTCTTTATAAATTCCTTTATTTTCATATTTTTCCTTAAATTCTTTAATTTTTGCTAAACTTTCTAAATCTTCTTTTGGTAGTTCGGTTGCTAGTTCTTCACTCTTCCAAAAATATAGACATACTGGTTTATGTTTTTCTATACTTTCTTCTATTTCTCCTACTGTGGCAGATTCGTAACCATTCGTTTTTTCTCCAAATTTTAATCTAAAAATACCTATCACTATATCACTGGGTTCTAATAATTCTACATCGATAATCTTTTGCATTCCATTCTCTTTATGATTTATTGTAGTTGCATGTAAATTTTCTTCCCATAGCATTGCTTTAAAAGAGACTTCTTCAATCTGCAAACTATTAATATAGTTTTTAATTTCTTGTCTCTCCTTTTGTAAATCACTCGGTGAAGCAATAAATACATTAAATCTTGTAATTTTTTCCATATATCCACCCTTTCTTTAGTAATTGTTACCAATATTATATAATGTTAGTGTTATTTTTACAATATTTTAACTAAATAATATACATATTTATAAATATAATGCTTTAGATAGGTTTGCTTATATCAACCTTACTATGATAATTATTATCTTTTGAAAGATAAATCGCCTGACCTGTTTTTAATGTCTTAATATCGTCAGGGTGGTAGTAGTATTCTCTTACTCGTCTTGCAGAACCAAACCCTGTTTCAGATGTTACAGCGTTCTGCTGTGCTAACTGGTAGGTTACTTCTAATGTGTTTCTTGTTCCCAATATATTCGCCCAATGTTCACTATTGATAGAACTGTTTTGTCGCATGACAATATAGTTGTTACAGTTTTCAATTATCTGTTCTTTAAATGCTTCATTGACTGCAAAGTCAAGGTCTGATAAACTTTGGGTTGCAAGTATACAGGTTACGCCTGCACTTCGGCTCTTGTTTACAAGATCAATAAGTGCAGGAGAGGCGTAACTGTTTATTTCGTCCATGATAAAGAATGTTCTTGACTGGTTATGTAAAAACATATTGCTGATTGCTTTTTTGCTGTCTATTAAAAGTAATTTTCCTATGAGTGGGGAAGTTTCAGGAAATATCAACGGATTTAAAATAAATAGTATAATTGCGTTTTCCTGTAATGCTGTGTATATGTCAATTCCGTTTTCATCAAAGATATAACCCAGTTCGCTTTCTTCTATCAGGCTAAATCTTGCAATGGCACTTTCGGCTATTTTTCCGCTTGTCCCAGCAAGTTCAAGATTTTGTGCGTGTTCTTCCTTTGTAATGATTTCGTTCTTTACTAAAAGTCTGCTTATGCTTGTAAATTTATCAATACTCATATTTGATACAATGCTTTTAAAAGATAGTTTAACATCTGCTTTTACAAGTAGATTAATCAGCCTTTGTAAATATCTTTCTGTATTTAATTTGTAATGTTCTTCGCTCCAGTCTGTCATGTTAATTAGCATATCTTTTGCAATAGTGGGAGTAGCATTTTGAAAAGGATTATATCGGTCTGACTTTAAAGGGTTTGTAAGGTTAATGACATACAGCCTTTTTTTGCCTTTCAGTCTTTTTACAATTTCTATCATAGAGCCTTGTCCTGTATCGCCCTTGCCGTCTATAATGAGCATAGGGTAGTCTTTGTCAATTCCACTTTTGATATAGTTAGACAGAGTAACAGTCTTACCACTTCCTGTTGTACCACATACAAAAATGTGCTTTGCATTGTCTGGAGTATAAATAGGTTTCTTACCACTGGTCAGACCTATAAAAGTTGAATTTTCTAAATTGCCTTTTGATTTTACATTTTGCTTAGTTTTCTTTGTTCTCACTTTTTTAAGCTCCTTTGAAAAATTAAAATACTTATTGATTAAATGTTCCTTTGACATTTCCCTTATAATAATTGCAATTGGAATAATTGAAAGTAAAACAAATGTTAATACAGGGTGTTTATATAGTCCGTTCACTCATTTTAATGATTGTTTCTAAATTCAACATAATTTCTCACTTCCTTAATTTCGTTGATTTCTATATTGGGGTATTGTAATTTGTTATTATTAATAATTTTTACTAACTTTGGGTTATCTTCTAAAACCCATATTTGAATATCGTATGTAAGGAAATTTGATTTGATATTATTTTCTAATCTTTCTTTTGATTTCAACGTAAGTTCAACTTCTACACAGTATGTTTTGTTATCCTTTGTGAAAACAAAATCAGGTTGATGTTTTCTAATACTAAAACCGTCTTTGGAATGTAACTGTTTTTCTGTCTGTATCTCTGACAGGCTGATATTATATTTTGACATCATGTATATTGCTGTATCTAAAACAGCAATATCATGTACGATATTATCAAGTCTAATTTTGTCCTGCCTTTTATTTGCTCCAATTAACATTTTTGATTTAAAAGGCAGAGTGTATATTGAGGGAACGCCATATATTATCTTTTTTCTATTAAGGAAACCCGTCTCAAGTAAGACTTTTAAACGTCTGTCACAACTTCTCTGACTTGGAAATCCTGCCAAAATCTTAATATGCCTGCCAAGACAATATCTCCAACGCTCGACCTCACGAAACACCACATAATCTCTCTCAACTAATTTCACTTTACACCACCACCTACGAAACAAGACACCAACAAATCACAGCCAACGTATCTAAAACCCGAGTATGAGTTGTATATTTATTTATCTTTATATGATTATTTATTTGTTAAAATAAATATCTACCCATGAAGTGATAGTGTGGTCTCGGGTAGTATAGCCGAGACCACACTATCACTTCATGGGGATAAAGATAAATAAAACATAAGTAATTACAAGGGTTTTAGATAAAACGTTTATGGCTGTAGTATTGATTTGTGGTGTCTTGTGTGACTAGAACCAGTTCCTACCATAGTTTTTACTTTTTTATATGCTGTTTTTTCATCTGTTATACCTACTAAATAATCAATACTTGTATTATAAAATCCTGCCAGTTTTATAAATGCTGATATTGGAATTTCCAATTCCCCAGTTTCATAACGTGAATATGTTGCCTGACTTACATTGAGTAATCTTGCAATTACTATCTGCTTAATATCATTATCAATTCTCAAATCTCCCGAACACGTGAATACATTTACACCACCCCTTGATGAGGATATTATTACTAGCATTTTTACTTTTGTGGATATATACGAAAATCGCATAAAGTTATATAAAAAACAAAAAAACATATTTTTTCGACATTTCTATTTTACGAAAGTTTCATATACCAAAAACGCATATATCAGCACTTTACATAAAATTTATAGGATAATGTGAGTAACTATAATAGAATGAGTACTCTTTTCTCTTTTAGTTAAATTTTTGCATACGAAATATGTTTTTTACATATTTTTGTATAAAAGAAATGAGGCGATACTATGGCTAAAAAAGAAAATGTTAAAAACAATACAGAGGAAAAATATATTATTAAGAATATTTATGACGATAACGGAGAAACTTTTGAAACAGTATTAAAAAATGTCATTTTATCTGCATATTCTTGTATAATTTCAAAAAATAATATAAAATATTTTTAGCAAATAGTTATCAGAAAAAGAGCAAAAAAGGAGGAATTTAAAATGGCTCACGATAACTATAATAATTTAACTAATTACAATACTATATATAATGTAGGAATTTACCTAAGACTTTCCAGAGAAGATGAAACTGCTGGTCAGTCTATGAGTATTCAAAATCAAAAAGACTATATAATGAATTATGTTCTTGAACAAGGTTGGAATATTTGTAATACATATATTGATGACGGTTACAGTGGTCTTAATTTTGACAGACCTGCATTCAAAAATTTAATTGCTGATATTGAAAACAAAAAAATAGACTTAGTAATTACAAAGGATTTATCAAGACTAGGCAGAGATTACATAGATACAGGATATTATCTTGAACGTTATTTCCCACAAAAAAATGTAAGATACATTGCATTAAGTGATGGAATAGATACTTTTGAAAACACTTCAAATAATGATTTAAGTCCTTTCAAATCTGTTATTAATGATATGTATGCAAAAGATATATCTAAAAAAATCAGAACAGTAATGGACACAAAAAGAATTAATGGTCAGTTTATTGGTGCATTTGCTCCATATGGGTATGTAAAAGATAAAGAAAACAAAAACAAACTGATTATTGATGAAGAAGCTGCAAGCATTGTTAGAAGAATATACGAAATGTATATTAGTGGACAAAGTATGGCAAATATTGTACGCACTTTTAACACAGAAAAAATACTCCCCCCAACAGAGTATAAAAGACAAGTACAAAATCTATCATATGTAAATGTGTGTTCCAAATACGGTGTTTGGAGACTGGAAACTATTAAAAGAATTTTAACTAATCCAACATATATCGGTAATATGGTTCAACATAGAAGTGAAAAAATAAACTATAAAGTGAAAAAGTTTAAAAAAATACCAAAAAAGGATTGGATTATTGCAGAAAATACACACGAACCAATTATTGATAAAAACACTTTTGAAACAGTACAGGCTATGGTAGAAAAAAAGTCTGGTACATTTTACCCCTCACAAAGAGTTGAACATATTTTAAGTGGAATTATTTATTGTGGTGACTGTGGTATGCCTATGACCTTTAGGAGACTAAAAAGAAAAGGTATTAACCAAATGTTTTGTATGTGTTCCGGTTACTCACGTTTTGGCAAAGAAAAATGCGATAGAAATCTGATAAAAGAAGAATTATTAAATAATTATGTTTTAACAGAATTAAAATATATCACAAAACAAACAATAAAACATAAAGAATTTTATAATGAACTTATTGCAGATTTGCCAGACAATAAATTCGATAAAATACAAGATGAAATGGAACGAATAAACAAAAGATTAAATGATATCAAAAGAATAATTAAAAATCTTTATGAGGACAAAGTAAAAGAAATAATATCAGAAGAAGATTTTTTATCAATGTCATCAGAATTTAATCAGGAAAAAGAAGATTTGGCAAAAAGGTATAACGATTTATTAGCACAAAAACAAACTGCTGAATTATCGCCTGAAAAATCTTTTGAAATTTTAAGTGATATTATTGATTTTGAAAATGTCGAAAAATCAATTATTACCAAACTTATAAAGAGAATTGATGTATGTAGAAATGGGGATATTACTATTAATTACAACTTTAAAAATCCATTTATAAAATAAAACGTCATAAAATCAGCCCCCCATCTGGTGACCATTATTTCTTCCTAGTTCTTCTGACATTTCTTGTATTGTATATTTTTTCTTAACCATAAATTCTATTTTACATCTTTCTTCGTATGTTAAATCTGGAATTTCTTTTTACCTTTTTATTTTCTGTTTCAATTATGTTAGAATTAATTAAACACATATAAAAATCTCTTTTAATATTTTGTTTCGTTACAAATATTATATATTTGATTTTTATATGTGTCTATTTTTATGTTAAACTTGTTGCTGTAATTTTTTTGAACCAAGTTAAATATATTGACAACGTTCATCATATTAATATAAAATTGGGTAAAAGGGGGATAATATGGAGCAGAATAGGTTAATAAGAGTGCTAATAATTGTTATAATTATAGCAAGTATATTATTTGGATTAAGAGTTATACTCTTAAAAGATGTTGACTTTTTTGCATTTCTACAAGGTCGAACTATGGATACTGCAAATAATAGTGAACTAAAATATGATAATGATTTAGGAAATATTAAATTTGAAGATTCAAGTATTATAACGACGGATAGTGTAATGTCAAATTTAATAGGAATATTAATAATGTTTGCTATAATATATATTGTGTATATAATAGGATTGTGGAGAATTTTTTCAAAATGTGGTTATCCAGGATGGCATGCCATTATCCCAATACTTAATATGATTACAATGTTAAAAGTAGTAGGATTATCACGGATGGATGATATTATTATTCTTAATACCATATATTGGAACAATTATAGCAGTAATTATTAATATAATTGTTGCTATAAGGCTTGCAAAAATGTTTGATAAAGGAATAGGATATATATTAGGGTTGATTTTTTTACCATTTGTTTTCTATCCTTTATTAGGAATAAAAGGCTAACTGAATAGAAAAGAGTATAATAAGTTTAACTTACAGAAAGTGCGTTATAAATGCTCTTTTTTTGTGCTTATAAAAAATAAAAATAAGGCAAAATCTGAAAGGGAAGATTTATATAATTTAATTGATATTTATGGAAAAATGTGCTATTATATATTAGTATATAAAATAAACATGGAGGAATTTAAAATGTATAGAACAAATACATGTGGAGAACTAAATATTGAAAATGTAGAACAAACAGTAGAATTAGCAGGGTGGATTCAAAAAATAAGAGATTTAGGTGGAATGATATTTATAGATTTAAGGGACGAATTTGGGATTACTCAAATTGTTATTAATGATGAAAAATTACAAGAACAAGCAAAAGATTTTAATACAGAAAGTTGTATCCACATAATAGGAAAAGTTGTGGAAAGAGCAAATAAAAATAATAAAATATCAACAGGGGAAGTAGAAGTAGTAGCAAAAGAAATAGAGATACTTGGAAAATGTAAAAATGTACTTCCATTTGAAATAAATACAGACCAAGACGTAAGAGAAGACTTAAGATTAGAATATAGATTTTTAGATTTAAGAAATGAAAAACTACATAATAATATATTACTTCGTTCTAAAATTTTAAAAACATTAAGAGATAAAATGGACGAATTAGATTTTACAGAAATACAAACACCAATACTTGCAAACTCATCACCAGAAGGAGCAAGAGATTATCTAGTACCAAGTAGAATAAACCCGGGAGAATTTTATGCACTACCTCAAGCACCACAACAATTCAAACAGTTATTAATGGTTTCAGGATTTAATAAATATTATCAAATAGCACCATGTTTTAGAGACGAAGATCCGAGGGCAGATAGAGCACCAGGAGAATTTTATCAATTAGATTTCGAAATGAGTTTCGCAACCCAAGAAGATGTCTTTAAAATAATAGAAGAGGTTGTACCCTATACATTCGAGAAATTTACAAATTGGAAGGTAGATAAAGGACCATTTATTAGAATTCCATATAAAGAAGCTATGGAGAAATATGGAATAGATAAACCAGACTTAAGAAATCCATTAATTATTCAAGATGCAACAAAACTGTTTGAAAATTCTGACTTTAACGCATTTAAAGGAAAAACAGTAAAACTAATTGTAGTTCCAAACGGAGCAGAACAAGGAAGAAAATTCTTTGATAAGATGGGAGAATTTGCTACAACTGAAGAAGTTGGAGCAAAGGGACTTGCTTGGACAAAAATTGAAAGAGATGGGCAAGTCACAGGAGGAATTGCTAAATTTATAACAGAAGACATAAAAGAAAAGCTACAAAAAGAATATGGAGTAGAAGAAAACTCAAGCATATTCTTTATAGCAGATGAATTTGAAAAAGCACAAAAAATAGCAGGATTAGTTAGAATAGAATTAGGAAAAAGGTTAGATTTATTAGAGAAAAATGCTTATCGTTTCTGCTTTATAGTTGATTTTCCAATGTATGAATTATCAGATGAAGGAACAATAGACTTTAGTCATAATCCGTTCTCAATGCCACAAGGTGGACTAGAAGCATTGGAAAATAAGAATCCATTAGAAATACTTGCATATCAATATGATTTAGTATGTAATGGGTATGAAATGGCATCAGGAGCAGTAAGAAACCATAATCCAGAAACAATGGTAAAAGCATTTGAAATAGCAGGATATACAGAAGAAGACGTTAAAGAAAGATTTGGAGCATTATATAATGCATTTCAATATGGAACACCACCACATGCAGGAGCAGCACCAGGAGTGGACAGAATGGTAATGCTTATTGCAGACTCACAAAACATTAGAGAAATAATAGCATTTCCAAAAAATAAAAAAGCAAGAGACTTACTAATGAGAGCACCATCAGTTGTATCAGAACAACAATTAGAAGATGTTCATATTGAATTGAAGAAATGAGACATAAGGGACAGGTCTTAAATGTCCCATAAATCAAGTAGAATAATGTCGAAAAAGAGAATAAACAAAAAACGACAAGGAATTTGAGACATTTAAGACCTGTCCCTTATGTCTCAAATTTCTTGAAAGGAGAAAAGCATGGAATATAGATATATACCAAGTAATAGAGTATGTTCACAAGAAATGATAATTAAATTAGATGGAGATATTATAAAAGAAGTAACAATTGTAGGTGGATGTGCAGGTAATACAGTAGGAGTATCTAATTTGGTTAAAGGTATGAAAATAGATGAAGCGATAAAAAGATTAAAAGGAATTCCTTGTGGAGTAAAAGGGACTTCTTGTCCAGACCAATTAGCAATTGCTTTAGAAGAAGCAGCTTCTAAATTATTGAAATAATTTAATGTTTAAATTTTCATATTTGAATATTAATTAGAAATTTATTAAAAAAACTTGTATAATAATTATTATTATGATATAAATATACTATAAAAATAAAGCTAAATTGAGAAAGGCGGAATTTTTGTGGAAGAAGAAATTATAAAAGATGCAAAAACAATTTTAATTGTTGATGATGAACAACCAATTGTAGATATATTGGTATATAATTTGAAAAAAGAAGGATATAACACAATAGAAGCAAGTGATGGTATTACAGCAGTTAACATGGCATTAGAGGAAAAACCAGATTTGATTTTATTGGACATTATGCTTCCTAAATTAGATGGATTATCAGTTTGTAAAAGAATAAAAAATTCATTAAATGTTCCTATTCTTATGCTAACAGCAAAAGATGCAGAAATTGACAAAATATTAGGATTAGAATTAGGGGCAGATGATTATATAACAAAACCATTTAGTGTAAGAGAGCTTGTTGCAAGAGTTAAAGCAAACTTAAGAAAAGTAGAAGCTGTTTCAAATACACAACAAATGAGAGAATATACAAGTGAAGATAAGAAGAAAGAAAGTAAAATAGTTGTTGGAGACTTAGAATTAGATTTAGATAAATTTGAAGTTAAAGTTAGAGGAGATATAATAGATTTAACTTTAAGAGAATTTGAAGTATTAAAATTCTTAGCATCTCAACCAGAACAAGTAGTAACAAGAGAAACTTTACTTGAAAAAGTATGGGGATATGAATACTATGGAGATATAAGAACTGTAGATGTAACAGTAAGAAGGATAAGAGAAAAAATAGAAAAAGATACATCAACTCCTAAAATATTAATCACTAAAAGAGGAGTAGGCTATTATATAGCATCTAAATAATAAAATAAAAACTTATTATTGAGAATTATCTATAATAAGTTTTTTTGTGTTTTGTAAGTCAAGTCTATGATATACATATTGCAAAGAATAAAATAATATGTTTATATAATAGGAAAAAATATAAAGTTAAAGAGGAATAATATGGATAGAAAAAATACAAGAAAAGTAATGGTGGGAAATATACAAATAGGAGGACAAAATAAGGTTGTTATACAGTCTATGTGTAACACTAAAACAAAAGATGTAGAATCAACTGTGATGCAAATATTAGATTTAGAACAAGCTGGATGTGAAATTATAAGAGTTGCATGTTTAGATATGGAAGATGCAAAAGCTATTAGAGAAATAAAAAAGAGAATTCATATACCAATTGTTGCAGATATACATTTTGACTATAAAATTGCATTAGAAGCAATAAATTCTGGAATTGACAAAGTACGAATAAACCCTGGAAATATAGGATCAGAAGAAAAGGTTAAAATGGTAGTAGATAGGTGTAAAGAAAAGCATATACCGATTCGTATAGGAGTTAATGCAGGTTCTTTAGAAAAAGATTTGTTAGAAAAGTATGGTAAGCCAACAGCAAAAGCAATGGTAGAAAGTGCTAGGAAACATGTTGATATATTAGAAAATCTGGATTTTAAAGATTATGTAATTTCATTGAAAGCATCTAATTTAGATTTATGTATAGAAAGCTATGAGGAAGCCTCAAAAGAATTTGACTGTCCATTACATTTGGGAATAACAGAAAGTGGAACAGAGTTTAGTGGAACTATAAAATCAAGTATTGGTTTAGGTTGTATGTTAAGACAAGGAATAGGAGATACAATAAGGGTATCATTATCTGATAATCCTATAAAAGAGATTAAAGTTGCAAAAGAAATATTAAAGGATTGTAACTTATATTCTAAAACACCTACTTTAGTATCTTGTCCTACTTGTGGAAGAACACAAATTGATTTAATACCAATGGCAAAAGAAATAGAAGAATTTCTACAAACAATAAAATCAGATATAACAGTAGCTGTAATGGGGTGTGCAGTAAATGGACCAGGTGAGGCAAGGGAAGCAGATATAGGAATAGCAGGTGGAATAGAAGAAGGATTACTATTTAAAAAAGGTAAGATTGTAAAAAAGGTAAAACAGGAAAAAATAGTAGAAATATTAAAGGAAGAAATTTTAAAAATGATTTAAAAGGATTGAAATAAATGGAAGTAATAATAGGTAAAACAGCAGGTTTTTGCTATGGAGTAAGAAGAGCTGTAGAAGGAGCAAAAGAAGAGCTAGAGAATTCTAATGAGAAAATAGAATGTTTAGGTGAGATTGTGCATAATAAACAAGTTATACAATCATTAGAAAGTAAAGGATTAGTATTTATAGATGATATAAAAAAAGCAAAAGGAAAAGTGATTATACGAGCTCATGGAGTTGAAAAAAAGATTTATGAAATAGGAAAGGAAAAAGGTATCAAACTAAAAGATTATACATGTCCTAATGTATTAAAGATACATAAAATAGTAGAAGAATATAGCAAAAAGGGATATTATATATTTTTATGTGGAAGTCCTAATCATCCAGAAAATATAGGAACAATAAGTTATTGTGGAAATAGGTATAGTGTAATAGAGAAAGAAGAAGATGTTTCTGAGGCTTTAGAAAAGTTAGAAAAGTCAAAAATTAATAAATTATTACTTATTTCTCAGACCACATATAGCATGGAGAAATTTTGTGATATAGAAAAATGTATAAAAGATGAGATTGCTAAAGAAATAGAACTGATAGTGAAAAATACTATTTGCCATGCTACAGAAGTAAGACAAAAAGAAACACAAAAACTATCTAAAGAAGTAGATTTTATGATTATAGTAGGTGGAAAGAATAGTTCAAATACAAAAAAGCTATATAATATATCCAAAGAAAATTGTAATAAATCAATATGTGTAGAAACAAAACATGATATAGATATTGAAGAAATTAGAAAGTATAATAAGATAGGAATAATGGCAGGAGCTTCTACACCACAAGAAGTTATTCAAGAAATTGTAGAAGAAATAGAGAATGATAGTAAAATAATGATAAATGCATAATAAAATTTTAGTTATGCATTTTATTTTTGTCGAAAACTGCGATGAAAAGTAGATAAAAGTGATATGAAACTATTGACAAAACTTAAGTTTAGAAACTATACTTTAGTAAATTTAGAATAGAAAGAGGTGAAAAGTTTAATATACTAGATTTATATGAATAGAAAATTTATTTCGAAAAGTAATAGAATATTACGAAAAATTTTAAATTCAAAAGATAATTTAGATATTGTACAAAATTTTATAGAAAGTTTATTAAAGATAAAAATAAAAGAGATACAACTTAATCCATATTTAGAGAAAAAAGCGAAATATCTACCAGAAGAAGAAAATTTTGGGATAGTTGATGTAAGAATTAAACTATTAGATAATGAGGAACTTAATATAGGAATTCAGTTTATTGATGGTTACTACATTCAAAATAAAATGTTATTATATTATGCTCAAATACATTCTAATCAGTTAGAATATGATGATAAAAGGAAAATAGCGAAAACTGTTACAATAAATTTATTAGATTTTAACTATTTTGATTCTAAAGAATATCACAAAAAGATAGTAGTAAAGCCTAATGAAGAAGAAGGGATAGTGGATAATAATATTGAATTACACGTTTTTGAACTACCTAAATTCAAAAATAGCAATACTAATAAAATTAATCAAGAGGAAGCATGGATGACGTATTTGTATGGAGGAAAAGATAGTTCGTTTAATATGGTGATAGAAAAATTTGATAAAATTAATAAATTAGATAGACTGTTAAGTGAATATTGGGAAAATGAAAAAATGGAATAAGAACGTTGATATTATTATATCAACGTTCTTATAAATATATTAATGTGCATCTGTAAGAGTTTGTTTTAAAGTAACTCTTATGGCAGTACCTTCTTCAACTTGTTCACCTCTAGAATAATCTTGAGTGATAACAATACCACTTCCTTCAATACTTATATTTAAGTTCTTTGATTTTAATGTACTAGCAGCTTGTGAAGCATTCATACCCTTTAAATCAGGTACAGTAACTGAAGTTGAAATATCACTTCCTTCACCATAAAGTATAACAATTGAATTTCTAGCTAGTGAGATACCTGGCTTAGGTGTTTGATCTTTAACAAGTATAGTATTAGCATCACCATTTACATACGTTTTAGTTGTAAATCCTGCATTTTTTAAGGCTTTTTCGGCTTCTGCAACAGTTTTATTTCTAATATCAGGAACAGTAATTAAATTACTTGAATTTGAATTATTAGAATTTGTTTCATCTGAAGGAATACCTAAGTATGGTAATATTTCAGATAGCATTTGAGATACTACAGGACCTGCTACTTGACCACCTTGGTGACCATTTTTTCCTTGAGGGTCATATAATGTAAGAAGTAATGTTATTTGTGTATCTTCAACAGGAGAAATAGCAACATAAGAAGCAACATATCCCTCTTCCGCATTTGCTTCAGTTGGTTCAGAAGTACCAGTTTTTCCACCAATAGAATATCCACTGACTGCAGCATGTTTACCAGTACCTATTGTTACAACAGATTCCATCATTGATTTTACTTCTTCAGCAGTGTGTTTTGATATAACTTGTCTTACCTGTGTAGTAGGAATTTCAGTTATAGAACCAGTATCAGGATTTGTTATTTGTTTTACAATTCTTGGTTGCATTAATATACCATCATTAGCTACACATGAAATAGCAGTAGCCATTTGAAGAGGAGTTACATTAAGTCTTTGTCCAAATGACATAGTAGCAAGCTCTACAGGACCAACTTTATCTAGAGATTGGAAAATACTATTTTGTTCTCCATATAGTCCAGAATTAGTAGAGTCAAATAAACCAAAGGCTTTATAATATTTGTATAAAGTAGGAGCTCCAATTCGTTTTCCTAATTGCATAAATGCAGGGTTACAGGAATTACATAATGCATTTCTTAATGTTTGGACTCCGTGAGGTTGTGACCTCCAACATTTTATTTTTATTGAAGAATTAGATACATCTTCAAATTCTTCATACCCTTTACAATAAAAGTCTCCTGATTTATCTGTAGTAGTAATGTTTTCTTCTAAAGCAACAGCAGATGTGATTATTTTAAATGTAGAACCTGGTTCATAAGTTTGAGCAACTGATTTATTTGCCCACATTTTATGAAGAGATTCATTTTTTAATTCTGTAGACATAGAATTATAAGTTGTTGCTAAAGTAGAATTAGGAGTATATGGTGAGTTTAAGTCATAATCAGGATAAGATGCCATTGCCAATATATCACCAGTTTTAGGATTCATTACTATTGCATTTCCGCCTCTTGAACAAGAATTATCTTCAACTGCTTGTTTTAAATATTTTTCTACTATAGTTTGTATATTTAAATCCAGAGTAAGAGTTAAATCACCACCGTTTTCTGCAGATATATATGTTTGTTCTGCATTTGGAATTTCCTTTTGGTCACTACCTTTTGAACTAACTATTTTTCCAGGAGTACCTGTTAAAACAGAATCCCATTTTGATTCTATACCACTTAAACCTTGATTGTCATTTCCAGAAAAACCAATAAGATTTGAAGCAACTGTACTATAAGGGTAATATCTTTTTGTATCTTCATCAATATTAATTCCAACAGTGATTTTATTATTTTCCATCCATTGTTTTAGTTCATCAACTTTATCTTTTTCAACTTTTTTAGCAATGGTTTCTACTGATGAATTACTAGTTACTTTAGAAAGCATTTCTTCGTAATCAATAGAAAAGATATCAGATAACCCTTTTGCTACTTTTTCTTTTAGAGCTTGTGTATCAGCATCATTATTTTTTACAATTTTAGTAGGATTAATGGTAATAGTATCAACTTGAGCACTTATTGCAAGAGCTTTACCAGTTGAATCATATATATTTCCACGTTTAGGACTAATTATTTGATTAATTGATTGTTGTTTATATGCTAACTCTTTTAAATAATTACCTTGAGCAAATTGTAAAAATCCAATTCTAATTAATAAAAGAATAAATATAATAACTGTTATAAGTATTAATGTTCTAAATTTCTTAGCACGAATGAAACTCTTAGATTCAAGATTTGTTTTCATTTTTACAACTTTAGAATTCTTATTTACTTTTTTAGTATTTTTTTTATTATTCATAAATAACGCCTCTTTTGTTAAAAATTTGCAATTATATTTTATATTAAAAATATTTAAAAATCAACAAAAACTGTCAATAATTTTTGATTAGGACACCCTAAAACATAAAAATTATTTCAAGAGTAG